>JABEUP010000202.1 GCA_013044365.1 Acidimicrobiaceae bacterium | reverse complement strand
AATCAAACAATCTTTTGGCATCCCCAATAATTTTCAACCTATTGGCGCGATTGCAATTGGCTATCCCACTTCGAATGAAGTCTCATCATCCTCGAGAATGGGGCGGAGACAACAATCATCACAGTTTCACTTCAACGCATTTTAATAAAAACCACTCTTCGACTAAATAGCAACAAACAATTGACTAGGTCAGAGGCTTATTGAATACGGAGAGTCACCGACCAAATTTACCCTTTACAAATCCCAGAGAATTTGACACACTGATCACGGCTTCTCCGATGAGAACCTAACAACAAACAGGGGGATAAACTATGTTAATTAGTGGTTGCGACAGTGGTGACCGGCCGGACGACGATACATCAGATTCATATGGCCAAACCTATTTCGCCACAACTAAAAAACACCAGCTTTGGGAATTCCAATCGACGGTACGCTTCACAGGTTGGAGAGATGTGAATATCGAATCGCTCGGATTCGATCCAAGATCAAGTTACGTCGAGCAATTCTGGCTACCGTTTCTGGGTCCATCCACGGTCTTTCTCGCCAGACGCATAACCCAAAGGCTCGAAAATGAACAATACGGATTTTTAATTGGCTTGCAGGACCTCTCGATAATGCTCGGTCTCGGCCCAAATATCAATAAGCAGTCCTCGATCCAGAAGACGCTCAACCGGTTACTTCTATTTGAGTTGGCCCGCATCATGCCATCCGGAGCAGTTTCAGTGCGCCTGAAGCTGCCACCCTTACCACAAAGATACATAGTCAGACTGCCCCAAGTAATGCAGGAATTGCATGGCAAAGAGGCAGAGGGCGGCTCCGAAAACGCCCTAATGGCAACCAAAACCCGAGCACGCTCCTTGGCGCTCACCCTCTCAAAATTGGGACATGACAGCTCCGCAATCGAGAAACAATTGATTGCCTGGAGATTTCACCCATCGATCTGCTACGAGACTCTCAAATGGATAAGCGGCGCAGCCATTACAGACACCAAAATAGAAAACGATGAAAATGGCGAACAGGAGGAAACGACGAACCCGAATCAGCAACCGTAAATCCAGAATTCGCCGGCAAGGTCAGGTCAAGGCACGTTACATATGGCTAACAGTCGCCATTTTAAGAGCTATGACCTGCCTTGCCGGCTTCAAATCCACAAAACCACCGGCTGGACACAACAACTCAGAGTGATTTCATCTCCAAGTATTTGCACAAAGTCCGGACCCCAAATCCGGTCGCGCCCTTCCTAAAATACCGATCATCTGCATCCGACCTCGATGGGCCCGCAATGTCCAGGTGGGCCCAGGGAGTGTCTCCGACAAACTCCTTGAGAAGCAGCGCGGCAGAAAGAGTCCCGGCAGCGCCTGGAGCTCCGATATTTTTCATATCAGCCACCTCTGACTCAATATGTTTCTTGTAGCGGGCGGGAAGTGGTAATTGCCAAAGCGGTTCTCCGGCTGCATCGCCAGCATCAAGCACTTCCTTGATCAGATCCGCATCATTTCCCATTACACCTGCGATCTCCCGACCGAGGGCCACCACGCAGGCACCGGTAAGAGTGGCGAGGTCTATTATCTCGTCAGCCCCATCCTCGGTCGCAAGCGATAGTGCGTCCGCCAACACCAGTCGTCCCTCCGCATCGGTATTTAGAACCTCAACGCTCATTCCGTTCCTGGCAATGAACACGTCTCCTGGCTTGGTGGCAGACCCGCTAGGCATATTCTCCGTAAGCGCCATATACCCATCGACGGCAACGTTGACCCCAAGTTCGGTAAGCACCGACATCGTTGCCAATACAGCGGCAGCACCACTCATGTCAGTCTTCATGGTCATCATCCCCTCTCCTCCCTTTAGCGACAGACCGCCAGAATCGAAGGTGATTCCCTTTCCGACAAGAGCCACCCTGGAACTTCCACCGTCACTACCGGGTCGGTAGGACATCTTGATCATGCGGGGTTCTTGAACAGAGCCGCGGGCGACGGCGAGTAACCCCCCTAGCGCCTCTTTTTCAATTTGAGACTTGTCCCAAATCCGGCAGGAAATCCCGTTCGCCTGCGATATATCGCTGGCAATCTCAGCGAAACGGGTAGGGGTCATCGTTGCGGCTGGCTCATTAATTAGATCACGAGCCAAACAGGTGGCGTTGGCAACCGCGACTGCTCTTGATACAGTACTTTGCAAACCGGGTGATTCGTCTGCAATAACGATAAGATCACTCAACTGACTAAGTGACGATGTGTCAAAGCCCCTGCCCCGTAATGCGTCATATCTATAATGTCCGAGGACAGTCCCCTCCGCAAAAGCCGCGACTAGATCGGCATCCACGCCCTTTGCAAGCAAAGCTGCAGTGGCGACATCTTTGGCAAGGGAACGGACAGCAGCTGCGCCACATAGTCGAAAACTTTCTTTGTCGAGGTTGTCTCCGAGTCCGACAAAGAGCGAAACTTTATTGGAGCTTTCGCTGAATGCAATCAATGTCTGGGCAGTTTTTCCGGTGAATCCTGCCCCCTTGGCCAACTCACGATTAGGAAGGCTCCCGCCCACCGCTTGCAGGTCATCTCCTACAAGATTGATTTCAAATACCTCAGAACTCTCAATCGACGGCTGTACGCTGACTTGCACTCTATTCATGTTTCTCCTAACCAAATACTTTTAATCACTTGCTAAGAGGGATTTTTTGCCACTTTGGCAGTAAGATGGACCTCTTCCTGCCAACGCGCCATAGTCCAAACCAGGTCAGATAGCCGGTTGAGATATGACCCTACATTCGAATCTGGATTCTCAGATATAAAGGCAATACTGAGTCTTTCCGCCCTTCTAACCGAAGTGCGCGCAACATCGAGACAGGCTGAAATCCTGTTTTGCCCTGGGACCACAAACTCACTTGGGAAGCTGAACCGCATCGTTATCTCATCGATCTGGCTCTCAAGACTTGTAATCATTCGAGTACTGACGGCGGTCTTGCCATCGACAAGCTTGCCACGCCTTGATTTCTCGGTGGCGACTTCGGCCATCAATATCCAAAGATCCGACTCCAGAGACACAAGCATGGAATCAAGAACGCTGCCCGGTTTACACTCCGCCCGTGCCAGGCCAAGAAAGGCTTGTGCCTCGTCAACGGCACCATTAAGTTCAATTTGTGGCGCGTCCTTCCTGACCCTTCCTCCATACAAAAGCCCAGTAGTTCCGTCGTCACCTTTTTTGGTATAGATCTTCACGCTAAATAAAGGATAATTGAACCCTAAAAATTCTCCTACCATAATCAGGATTGCAACGGGATACTCAGGCTAATCCATTTGGCGGGTAGCCTTTAATCCAATATGGCAGACTACATAGAACGCATCAAAGAAAAGGTCCTCATTTACGACGGAGCCACCGGAACTAATATTCAATTGCTGGGGCTGGGACCAGATGATTTCGGAGGTCCGGAACTCGAAGGATGCAACGAGGCCCTCGTATTGAGTCGTCCAGGGGTGATCTCAGATCTCCATGATTCATTTCTCAAAGTGGGGGTGGACGCAATTGAAACAAACACCTTTGGTGCCTTCCCGTTGGTATTGGCAGAATACGGCATCGCCGATAAGACCTATGAGATCAACCTCAAAGCTGCCCGGCTGGCCAAAGAGGTGGCAAGCTCATATTCCAGCAAATCCAATCCAAAGTTCGTGGCTGGATCTGTAGGTCCCGGGACTAAGTTCCCGTCATTAGGACAGATCACGTTTGCCCAGCTCAGGGATTCATACCAAATTCAAGCGGAGTCACTCCTTGAAGGCGGAGTCGACCTGATACTCATAGAAACCGTTTTCGACCTGCTTTCCGCCAAAGCGGCAATTATAGCTGCAAGACAGGCGATGGAAAAGATTGGCCGTCAGGTTCCGATCCAGACGCAGGTCACAATTGAACTTACCGGACGTATGTTGCCGGGAACCGAAATAGCGGCAGCCCTATCTGCATTGGACGCCATGAGAGTTGACGTCATAGGCATCAACTGTGCCACGGGTCCAGCAGAAATGAGCGAACACTTAAGGCATCTAACCTCCCATTCCAGAACGCCTGTCTCATGCCTGCCAAACGCCGGCCTACCATCGGTAGTGGATGGGAAAATGCACTACGATCTCACCCCTGAGGAGCTGGTAGCATTTCATTCCCGATTCGTGACAGACCTTGGAGTACGTGTAATCGGTGGCTGCTGCGGAACAACTCCCGAACATCTGCGCCAGGTCGTAAACGCATGTTCCAACCTGGAACCGGCCAAACCCGAAATTGACTATGAGCCATCAATATCCTCCCTGTATTCTGCCGCAACACTTAAACAGGAGAACGCCTACTTTGCCATTGGCGAGCGCACCAATGCCAACGGCTCCAGGAAGTTCCGGGAGGCGATGCTTGCCGGCGACTGGGAAACATGTGTTGAAATGGCTAAGGACCAGGTAAAAGAGGGCTCTCATGCCATCGATGTGTGTGTTGACTATACAGGTGCTGACGGCGTGAAGGACATGAACGAAGTTATATCACGATTTGCCACCCAGTCGTCGTTGCCAATCGTACTCGATTCAACTGAACCGGCGGTCATTGAGACTGGGCTGCAATGGATCGGCGGTAAGCCGATTCTGAACTCGGTAAACCTAGAAGACGGGGATGCTCCCGGCACCCGGCTGGACCTATTTTTAAGGCTGGCAAAGCAGTACGGCGCCGCTGTTATCTGTACCTGTATCGACCAGGAAGGTCAGGCAAGAACCGCAGAATGGAAGCTGAGGTCGGCAAAGAGCATTTACGATATTGCCATCAACCGCTATCACTTGGAGCCGCAAGATCTAATTTTCGATCCCCTTGCACTCCCGCTGACAACCGGAATGGAAGAATCCCGCAAAGACGGTATCGAAACCATAAACGGAATACGTGCTATAAAATCAGAGCTGCCAGGTGTTTTCACAGTACTCGGCCTGTCCAATACCTCATTTGGACTCAATCCGCCAGCAAGACACGTTCTGAACTCAGTTTTCCTGGACGAGTGCATGAGAGCTGGGCTTGATGCCGCGATTGCTCACCCTGCACGAATAATTCCTCTTTCAAAGATCCCTGAAGACCAAAAAAAGGTTTGCCTGGATCTCATCTACGATCGTAGAACGCCAGAATATGACCCTCTAAATGAACTGATAAGAATGTTCGAAGGAGTCGAGAGCTCATTAGAAGAGGCGGTTGATCTATCGACCCTCGAGATCGGCGAACGGCTGACTCAAAGGATCATCGACGGAAACAGGATCGGCCTCGAGGCTGACCTAATCCAGGCCTTAGACGACGGTTATGGTGCACTTGATGTTATAAATACATTTCTCCTTGATGGGATGAAGGTTGTCGGTGATCTTTTTGGTAGCGGGCAAATGCAGCTCCCTTTTGTGTTGTCAAGCGCCGAAACAATGAAAACCGCCGTCGTCTTTCTTGAGCCTTACATGGAAAAAAAGGACATTGGCTCCAAAGGAAAGGTCGTTCTGGCAACCGTCAAAGGAGATGTCCACGATATCGGTAAGAATCTCGTCGATATCATTCTCACCAACAATGGCTACAAGGTTTATAATCTCGGAATCAAGGTATCAGCCGGCGAAATGATCCAAAAGGCAACGGAAGTGGACGCAGATGCCATAGGTATGAGCGGATTGCTCGTGAAGTCGACTCTTGTCATGCGAGAAAACCTTGGAGAACTCAATGAGAGGGGGCTTGAATACATACCCGTAATATTGGGCGGAGCCGCGTTAACCCGCACCTACGTGGAGAAAGATCTTAGACAGGTTTACAGAGGCAGACTCTTTTACGGCAAGGATGCCTTTGAAGGTCTACACACCATGGACCGCTTGATTGAACTAAAGACACAGAATATCGAAGATCCCGACTTCGGCCGGGTTCTTTCCGAAAGAAAACTTCCCAAGAGTAAATCCGCACGTGATAAGGAAATCGAGCCAAACCCGAACACACCATCGAGGTCGCCGGAGGCAACGATGGACAACAAAATCTTCGTTCCCCCGTTCATCGGATCCCGGGTTGTAAAGGGCATTCCTCTCGATGATATTTCTGAATTCATAAATGAAACTGCCCTATTCAGAAATCAATGGGGATTCCGTCCCAACAAGGGCGAAACCGATCCCGAGTTCAAGGAGCGAATCAGGCCAACACTCCGTGAACAACTCGACAAAGCCAAGGCGGAGCAGGTCCTAAATCCACAGGTAGTCTATGGCTACTATCCAGTTGGATCCTCCAACAATGACCTTGTTGTGTTTTCGGACATTGAGAGAAAAAACGAATTAGTCAGATTCGACTTTCCGCGCCAGAAACAGGAGCCGTACCTGTGCATTTCGGACTTCTTCAGACCAGTAGATTCCACCCAAGTTGATTACGCCGCGTTTCACATTGTCACCATGGGACGCAGAGCATCCGAAATTACCTCAGAGTATTTCCAGGAGAACCACTATCAGGACTATCTGCTTCTGCACGGCCTAAGCGTGGAGATGACAGAAGCACTGGCCGAGTACTGGCATCACAGAGTCAGGACCGAATGGGGCTTTGTGGACGAGGACGGCCCCACACTCACTGGCCTTTTCAGGCAGAAATACAGAGGCGGACGCTATTCGTGGGGCTATCCTGCCTGCCCCAATCTGGAAGATAACGCTGCTGTAGCAGAACTTTTGGAAGCCGGCAGAATCGGAGTGGAAGTGAGCGAAGGCTTTCAACTTCATCCGGAGCAGACAACATCCGCCATAATCTGTCACCACCCTAAGGCTAAGTACTTCATAGCTTAAAATCAACTACTCGACTTGATGGAGACTCCTGTCCACGTTGTTGAGTACCTCGCATCCAGACTCAGTTGCAATAACGATATCTTCGATGCGCGCGCCATACAAGTTCGGGATATAGATCCCAGGCTCAATAGAAAATGCGTTGCCAGCCTCGATCGAATCTGAATTACCAATTACGATGTAAGGCTCTTCGTGTTCCTCGATGCCAATTCCATGTCCAGTACGATGAATAAAATATTCGTCGTAACCAAATTCCCCGATATAGGATCTGCCGATTTCATCTAACCTTTCGCAACTGATTCCCTCCCGCACGTTATCAAGTTGGCGGCGCTGCGCAACTTGCAGAACTGAATAGAGTTCGACAAACCTGTCGGGCATTTCACCCGTAGCAACTGTCCTCGTAATGTCAGAACAATACCCAGCAGATTCCTCCAAGCGAAATTCCCCACCAAAATCACAGACGATCGCCTCGCAGCGTCCGACAATCCTCTTGCCCGGCTCATGGTGGGGTGAGGAAGAATTTGGACCCGAACCAACAATCGAAAAATTTACCTTCGCAAGTCCTGCTGCGATAAGACGTTCCGAGATTTCCATCGAGATCTCACGCTCGCTTCTACCGGTAAATCTCACTTCTCCACTAATCACGGATTGGGCAATCCTGTCGGTTCGCCGGGCGGCCTCAGCTAACATGGCTCGTTCGACCGAATCTTTGACACTGCGCAAGTCTTTAGTGACCAGTGACGCCGACAGAAAAGTTGCTTTGCTTCTGCTCTGCAAATTCAACAGCGATACAGCCCAGGTGCGATCCGAAATACCTATCCGGCCACATCCCTCAATGGCACCGGCGACAATGTCGTAGGGATCCTCGTACTCCTGCCATTTTCGAACCCTGAAAAGGTGACCCTGTTGAGATACTCGTGGCGCTTCCAGCGCCGGAACGACCATGACCGGTTCTTCATTGTGCCTGATGACCAGTGCCGTCAGCCTCTCTAGAGGCATAGCTTGATACCCGGTCAACCATGGCAGGTCAGCCCCGAGCGATAGCACCAGAGCGTCTACACCTAAAACATCCATCCGTTGCAACACTTTTTCCAGCCTCGACAAATAGGCTTTGGAAAACTCCCTAGCACCAATAGCCAGCTCATTCATCAATTCATCCGCCCATAGAACTCAAAAGATATCGATCCCTGGATACTACGCCAACGTCAAACGGCCTGACTGAATTATTGCACCAAAGGACGACTTGGCATGATAGGAGGATCTAACCATTGGAGACGCCTCGACATGTCCGATTCCAAAGGCTTCGCCAATTTCCGCAAGCGCCGAAAACTCTGCCGGAGTAATCCACCGGGCAACCGGGAAGTGATTTATGGTCGGCCGCAAATATTGACCGACTGTCACAATGTCAACTCCAACCGATGCAAGATCCCGCAGTGCAGCTATCAACTCCTCTTTAGTTTCACCCATTCCCGCAATCAAGCTGGACTTGGTGACCAGGCCCGCCTCCTTGGCCCTCGCCAATACCGACAGAGACCTGGCGTAAGACGCTGAAGGCCGAACAACATATTGAAGTCTTGCGACAGTCTCCAGATTGTGATTCAAGACATCGGGCCGCGCGTCAAAAACTTTCGAAAGGCTGACACTGTCCCCTTTGCAATCTGATATCAGTACCTCTACCTGGGTATTTGGTGATATTCTGCGAATTTCATTGATCGTCGATGCGAAAGCCCCGGCTCCGCCATCAGCCAAATCATCCCTTGCGACAGCAGTGACCACCGCAAAGGCGAGATTCATTTCCTTAACTGCTTCAGCCACCCTGGTTGGCTCCATTGGATCAAGGGGCAGCGGATGATTTGTCTGAACCAAACAAAATGAACATGCGCGGGTACAGTTCTCGCCGTTGATCATAAAGGTTGCGGTACCATCAGCCCAGCACTCAAAAATATTCGGACATCCCGCCTCTTCGCAAACTGTAGCAAGAGAGAATTTACGCATCGTCCGTTTCACATCTCTATACTCGGGACCCATGTTTGCCTTTGCCCGCAACCATTCGGGTTTTCTGGAACTGATTTCCAGGAAACTGCCCGTCTCAAGACCAACTCGACCCATTCGCTTTGAAAGGTTGCCCTTTTGTACCAATCCCAAAGATTTGGGTTCTTCAGGGAGGGCTAAATTTTCAAAACTACCGCGCGGTCTGCGTGATCCATCCTGACGCATAAACCCAACACTCTGGTGCAAATAAGTGCCGTCATCGAAACTCTTCGATGCGAGGTTCGCAATTGTTTCGACCACATCCTGCATAGAAACATCTATCCCCTCGTTCGCAAGCGACGTGACAGGCTTATCAGGGATACCACAAGGAATGATATGGCTAAACATTGAAAGATCTGTTTTAACGTTGAGCGCGAAACCATGCATCGAACGATTTCGGGTTATCTTCACTCCGATCGCACAGATTTTCCTCGGACTTTTTCCAAGAGGATCAACCCAAACACCCGGGTAACCCTCAAGGCGTCCCACATTCGTAAGACCGAACTCTCCGAGGGAATCGATTATCAACTGCTCGATCTTTCGTACAAATTTCGGAGTCCGGTCCACTTCGTCAGGAACATTCAAAATCGGATATCCGACCAATTGGCCAGGTCCATGAAAAGTGACGTCACCTCCCCGGTCCGCACGGATCATTTCGGCACCAACACTGGCTGGATCAACCAAAATATTATTAAGGTCCGTCCTCACGCCAAGCGTATAAACGTTCGAATGCTCTAACAGCAAAAGATACTGCTCAGAGGTATTAGAAAAAAGAGCACGCTGAACTGCTTGTGCATCACGGTACCAAACTCGCCCGAGCCACCGAGTCTGCAGCATCCTGGCCTCCTAGTATGCGCAATTGCCAGCCGATGGATTCAAAGGACTCCATACATTTTTGAGGGTGAGCCCGGAACGAGCCCACCCCGGATTTCATTTTCACTACAGTTCTTGAGCCCAGTTCCAAGTTTCTATAATCTCTTTCAACCTACCAAGGAATGCGGCGGCGTAAGCTCCATCTATTACTCGATGGTCAAATGACAGTGCCATTATTCCAACTGAATGGATGGCGATCGACTCTGAGCCATCGGTATGTGTCACCACCACCGGCTTTCTCTTGACTCCATCAGTGGAAAGAATCGCCACTTGCGGCTGGTTTATTATAGAAACCGTCATAAAGGTACCAAACGGACCGGGATTAGTTATCGTAAAGGTACCGCCCGCGATATCATCGGCGGTCAGGCGCTTGGACCGAGCCCTGTCGGCAAGATCCCTGATGTCGCGGGCCAAACCTCGCAGCCTCTTGGTATCGGCACCGTGAATTACCGGGGCAATCAACCCCTCCTGATCAAGATCGACGGCAATCGAAAGGTTTAGGTCTTTGTGAACGATCAGCGTATCCTCACCAACCGAGGCATTCAGATGGGGGAACGTTCTCATAGCCTCCACCGTCGCCCTGGCTATGAACGGCAAGTAGGTCAGCGAAAACCCCTCCTCGCTACGGAATTGTTCCCTTATTGCTTTCCTTACTCTCTCAACACTCTCAAAGTCCACTTCAATAGAAACAAGCGCGTGAGGTGAGGTTGCCTTCGACCGAACCATATGCTCGGCTGTCCGCCGGCGAATGTTTGTGAACGGGATCACCTCATCCCGAGGATCGGAGATACTCATCTCAACCGAAACGTTCCTAGCAGCGGGCATTTGCGCGCTGCTAGACGAGGACACGGCTGATGGAGTTGTTGGCACCTCGCGCGGCTGCACCTGAGGTTGCGGAGCCGACAATGGGGCTGGAGCGGCCGGTGGAACCTTAGCAGTGGTAACCTCGGGCGTAGGCTTGAAACCTTCGGAGGCCTTTTTGTCCAGATAGGTCAATACGTCAGATCGGGTTATCCTTCCACCAGCTCCGGTGCCAACAATGTCGGACGGATCGATCACGTTGTCGTGTATAAGTTTTCTAACCACTGGGGACAAAAGCAGAGATCCATTTTCGCCCTGCGGAGCTTGGCCCCCTAAAGATACCTCCTGCACAGGTAATTCGGGTGCTGGAGTGATCTGTGGCGCTGGAATAGGCTCTGGCTGAGACGCAGGTGCTGGTACCGGAGATACCTCGGCCGGTGCCGGTGCCGCGGGAGGTACGGGTACAGAATCAGCAGCCCGAGTTGGTGCGGACTCCGCCGCTGGCTGTACCGGAGCCTCGTTAGCGGATGATACGATCGCCAACACAGTCCCTACATCAACGGTCTCACCCTCCTCAACGAGTATTTGAGTAATGACACCCGATGCCGACGATGGCACTTCCGAGTCTACCTTGTCAGTTGAAACCTC
Organism: Acidimicrobiaceae bacterium; assembly: GCA_013044365.1. Classification (GTDB taxonomy): domain Bacteria; phylum Actinomycetota; class Acidimicrobiia; order Acidimicrobiales; family Acidimicrobiaceae; genus SCQM01. The sequence continues at coordinate 4,639 of JABEUP010000202.1, read as the reverse complement.
AAAAATAATTTCATCTTGCGCGACAGAATCGCCCACCTTTTTGAGCCACTTGGTAACTGTTCCCTCAGTGACAGTCTCGCCCAGTTGTGGCATTGTAATATCAGCCAACGTGAAGTCCCCTTCCTGTTAAAGCTAAAACGGTCTCACCAAACGCTTCTGAAAGAGTCGGATGAGGTTGAATGAATTGAGAAATCTCTTCGGGAGTCGCTTCCCAGTTAACTGCAAGATACCCTTGGCCAAGCTGTTCTGTCACCCACGGACCAACCATGTGAACACCAACAATGCGGCCAGCCGAACCATTGGGCAATTTTTCTGCTATCACCTTGACTAGCCCATCGGTTTCGCCGATTATCCGGGCTCTTGAGTTGCCACCAAACGGATCTTTCTTTACCACGATATCCATTCCTGACGCTCTTGCAGCTTCCTCGGTGAGACCCGCAAAAGCCACTTCAGGATGACAGTAGATGCACCAAGGCAATTTTGAATAGTCAACCGGAACCACTTGCTCACCAAGGATGCGCTTGATTGCCACAATCGCCTCCGCAAAACCAACGTGTGCGAGCTGTGCGGTCGCAACAAGATCACCTACAGCGTATACACCCTGTTCCGTGGTTCTCATGTATTCATCAACAGTGACGAATCCCCGCTGATCCACGTCCACAGAAGCTCCATCTCCCAAAAGTCCGTCTGAGTTAGGACGCCGGCCAACTGATACGATTACCGCCTCCACCGGCACAGACTGCTCATCACCAAAATGTACAATGGTACCGCTTGAATCTGAGTTTGGAGTATGACCAGAAACCGGCACCCCTACATGAACGTTTATCCCTCTTTTCCGAAATGATTTTAGAACCACATCTGCGACATCCTTGTCCACCCCGGTTAATATTTGAGGAAGAACTTCCAGAACTGTTACCTTTGCACCAAGGTCGGCCATCATCGAGGCAAACTCGCAACCGATTGCGCCACCGCCAATAACGGCGACGCTAGAAGGCAGTGATTCAAGCGACAGGACCTCGTCAGAGGTCATGACGATTTTTCCATCAACCTCAAATCCGGGTATCGATCTTGGCAGCGAACCGGAGGCAAGAATTACATTCTGGCCCTCAAGCACGCGACCGTCAGAAACTTCAACCCGTCCATTGCCAACGTACTTCCCAACACCTTCAATTATCTCAATTTTCCGGCCCTTCATAAGACCGGAAAGACCTTTCCAAAGTTGGTCTACAACTTTCTGTTTCCTTGCCTGGGAAACGGAAAAGTCAATCTTGGCTTCAGCTGCAGAAATTCCATATTCCGAAGCTCCCAATACCCCTCGAAATGCTGCAGCCGTCTCAAGAAATTCCTTGGCGGGCACGCACCCTCTATGCAAACACGTTCCGCCAACCTTTTCTTTCTCAACTACGGCAACGGACAATCCTGCGGATGCTCCATATAAAGCGGCTGCATAACCACCTGGACCACCACCGATTACCAGGACGTCAAATATGTCAGACGTAGGACTCACCTCCGGGATCGATTAACGCTGGATCTAAGTCCACCAGTTCAAAAACCTAATCGTCAACTCCAAAAACCACGCTTTTTATAACAAGTTCACCTTATTGGCACCTGACAAGTTACGAGCAAAAACTAGCGCTATTCGTCGATACTGGTTTCAGGAAAAACCAGTCAAGCTTGAGATTCACCCATAAGATAGACCAGGTCAAGCGTCACTTTACAATCAAGATGAGACCTGTGCCCAGCTGACGGGAGCTTTTGATACTGATAGTTACCAAATCTGGGGTTCCAGATCCCAACGAAAGCAGAGTACTTCACCATCACGCACTCCCAATCGCTCCTCAGCTTCGGCAAATCATTCCTGATTGCCTCATAGAAGAGCATTCCACGGTCAAAGGAACTATTGTAGGCGAGCACTAATTTATTCCTGGTTACCTCCTGCAATTGTAACCAGGCCTCGACGATCGATGGTGAACCAACGACCAATTCATCAGAAATCCCGTGAATATCCGCCACCTCTTGAGGTATCGGCACACCCGGATCAATGAGGGTGTCCATAACTAGTTCGCCCCGGCCGCTAAGAACGCTTATCTCAACAACTCTTGAATACCGGGGTTTCAAACCGGTTGTTTCGGTGTCAAGGATGCACCAATCATCCAGATTCTCAAGTAGCCGCCTACACCACTCGATCGATTTCATCCGATCTAGCTGTTTTTGATCAACTGGTGGCTCAACTACCATAACTCTGACGATAACACGAAGTAGTGACAAACGCTCACACTATTCTCAGTCTGTTCACAGATGTCTAAACATCGCTACGATCGCCGTGCCAAACCTCCGATCCCCATTGCGCAACTAGGTAGAACCGATCGTCTCGAACAAGGCTTTCCCGCCATTCCACAACATTCCCGGCAGAATAAGCCGCCCTCTCAAGCGACAACACTGGCGCGCTTTCCATGAGTTCGAGCAGTTGCCGGTCAGACTCATTGGGAACAGATGCACGAATTTTCTCCCAACCACCGGTGATAACCACGCCACAATAGGCCTCCAGGACTTCGTAGACAGAACCTGAGGAAAGATCGACCCCAAGAAGTTTCAGACCTAGGTCCTTTGGAAACCAAGACCTATTGAGAGCCACAACCTCATCACCAGCTTTTCGAACCCGCTCGACAAAAAATACCTCCTCGCCAGCATTGGCGCGGAGCAATGGTATATCCCTTTCCAATGTCACAATTGTCTGCGCCAGTACGACCGAAGACTCAACCAGACCACTTCTGGTAATTTCTTTCGCTATGCTGTACCGAGCTGCAAAAAGGTAATCTTGCCAAGGTGAGACAAAGGTCCCTTTTCCCTGGACTGAATAGAGCCTTCCCTGTTCGGTGAGCTGTCGAATGCCCTCGCGTACGGTATGCCTGGAAACCTGATACCGCCTCGCCAACTCATGCTCCGAAGGGAAACCGTCTCTGAATTCGCCGGTATCAAGGGAACGAGTAAGGTGCTGGACCAACTGGGACCAAAGCGGTTCCGGGCTGGAAGAATCTAATTCAACAATATCTTGGTCTGCCTGTTTTCCTCTGGGGTTTGCACGCAATGGTTACCCACCAGCCTTACCCAACAGAAACGAAGTTACCAGGATCAAAAATACAAATACTGTGATCGGCACAAAATAGCGATCGCGCTGAAATGCAAAAATGAATGCAGAAACCAAAACCCGAAGCATTGGGGTAGCCAACAGGATTATGAGCCCGAAGACAATTATCGCCTCACCTTGTAAATGCGCCAAACCGCTAAAGACAGTCGAAATACTGTGCGGATATGCGGAACTCCTGCTTAGCAGACTTTTATTTGTGGCATTGGTGTGAAGATAAACCCCGGGCTTGCTGGCAAACGCAACCACAACCCCAATTATCACGATGCTGAGTGAAAGAAGAACACCTATCCTAAGAACGCCGGAAATGATCAGCTCAGCGCGTCGAACCTTCTCGAGTTGCTTTCTGAGTGCTTCGGCTTTGGCCAGATCACCGATGGTTCCAGAGGTGCCAGCGACCTCATTGTCGGGCATTACGCCACCCCCTTGTATAGCATTTGGATTGAAATAATCAAAAGCACCATTACGAACAATGATCTGATAACGCCATTCTTCAGGCGTGGTAGCATTCTCGATCCGCCCACTGCGCCAACTAAAACCCCAGCTGCCACCGGAGCTGCCACAAATGGATCTATGTCACCTCTTGCGAAATACACGCCGGCAGACGCGGCCGCTGTCACTCCAATCATGAAGTTTGAGGTAGCACTAGAAACTTTCATAGGTAAGCGCATTGCCAAGTCCATTGCCGGTACTTTTAAAGCTCCAGATCCAATGCCCAACAGTCCTGAAACCATCCCTGCGATATACATCAGGAATAAGCCAAGCTTGGTGTGTGTGACCTTATAGCGGATTTCACGTCCTTCCGCTTCGTCGTAATACGCATCGTGCAATTGCAATGCGTCAGCAAGACGATCCTCTGGGACTGGTCGAGTACTGTCTCGAAAGTGTCCCCTGAACATTTGAATCGAGGAATAGGCCAATATAACCCCAAAAACCACATACAGGATCTTTTGCGATACGAGACCGGCAACGTAAGCGCCTGTGATAGCGCCAGTTGTAGTTGCGATCTCTAGAAACATTCCCACTCTCATGTTGGTCAGATGTTCTTTGACATAGGCTGCAGCCGCGCCGGAAGATGTAGCAATAACTGAGATGATCGACGCCCCGACAGCAAGTCGGATATCGACATGAAACAACAGAGTTAGAACCGGGACAACAATAATACCTCCCCCAATTCCAAGAAGCGACCCCGCCAGACCTGCGACAACACAGATGAAAAACAACTCAATTACAAAAGAGGACATGTTCACAAACTGAGTTTATCACTTGTCCGTACAAGTTAGCAAATAATATGAAGACTCATTTGTTTTGTCTTAGGTTCTGCTCCCAGCAAAGCCCCTTTGCCAACTAGAAACTCACTCAAGAAGGCAACCGCTGGTGTCGAACTAGCGGCTGCCATGGAAGATCCGCCATAAATGACCATGACCTGCGATGGATTTGACTTGGTCCAACAGCGTGGAGTGCACTCACGTGCATGGGAGATGGATATCCTTT
>JABEUP010000201.1 GCA_013044365.1 Acidimicrobiaceae bacterium | reverse complement strand
GGGATCAGGGCGGAGCCTTGGGATGAACCCAAGTCCGCCACTCTTGAAATATAGAAGTATTTTGGCGAATCTCATCATGCGTGTCTTGCGCACAGTAATTTGGTTGTTCTACCTACCGTTAGATACCTTAACGGTTGGCAGCTTCGCGCCCACGAAACCCAAGACACGCCTCCCTGCTTGCTTGGCCCACAGTTTTCTTCGAGGCAACATGGATTGAAGGCCTTTCCTATTAAATCTCCCTGGACCCGCTCAACCGAAATTGACACCCGGGGTCCGTTGAGGTAACTACGAAGATGGAGCCGGCCGGTTCCTATGATTTGCATGATCTCCACAGAAATCATTCACCAGGACGATTAATGATCGTTGTTGGTCCGATCAGAAAATCAGCAAATGCAATCTTGACGAAGATTCGACATAAGAGTATAAATGGAACATTGTTCCGAAATGGGGGGAGCCAGTGAGGGATACGTGGACTGTTGGAATTGATATCGGGGGCACCTTTACCGATGTTGCTCTGATCGGTAATTCCGGTACTGTTCACATGAGCAAGGCCCCCACCACCCCGGCCGATCCTGCAAATGGCGTCATGGATGCGCTGGCCAGGGCGGCCGACAGCTTAGGAGAGCCATTGTCCAACCTGTTGGCGGATTCTCAACGAATTACCCACGGAAGCACTATTGCAACCAACGCCATCCTGACCCGCGACGGTGCTCGGGTGGGGCTGATAACCACCCGTGGATTTGAGGACACTCCCTACATAATGAGGGCCATCGGGCGGGTGGACGGCGTATCTGAGGACGAGGTCAGACACGTGATGTACCTGAACAAGCCATTACCGCTTGTCGAGCGCTCGTTGATCAGAGGAGTTCCAGAGCGGATCGACGTCGAGGGCAATGCGGTTATTCCACTTCAGCTGGATGCCATGAACACCGCAGTGGATGAGCTGGTTCAGATCGAAAAGGTGGAAGCCTTAGCGGTCTGTCTGTTGAATGCCTGGGCCAATCCAGAACACGAGCAGCAGATACGTAGCTACGTTGAAGCCAACTACGGTGCCCGGATATTCAGCTCCTACAGTCACCAGTTGGCCAGGGTTGCCGGCGAATACGCCCGCATGAATACCGTTTTAGCAGATTGTTTTATTGGACCTAAAGTTCGACAGTATCTGCGTCATCTTGAACAACAACTGCGCCAAGCCGGGTTCAGCGGGATCTTCCTGCTTATGCAGGGCAACGGAGGACTCGCGAGTCCCGAGCAATGCCCGCCGGTGGCAACACTGCAGTCTGGTCCGGCAGGAGGCATGCTGGCGGCATCCCAGATGGCCCAGCTGCTAGGTCACCAGCAAGTCCTGACAGCAGACATGGGAGGCACCAGCTTTGATGTGGGACTGTATTCCAAGGGATACTGGCGCTATGCCGCAGAGCCGGTATTTGACCGGTTCCGCATATTACAGCCCATTATTGAGATTGAATCCATCGGTGCCGGCGGCGGAACCATAGCCCATGGTGACCGCCAGCTTGGCAGACTGATTGTCGGCCCTTCAAGTGCAGGTGCCGATCCCGGTCCAGCCTGCTACGGATTAGGCGGCACAATGCCGACAGTTACCGATGCCAACGTGGCCCTTGGAATCTTGGATCCGAGCTACTTCTTGGGAGGGGCCCATCCACTGCATCCGGAAAAGGCCACCTCTGCGCTACGGGAGGCGGCCAAGGACCTAAATCTCGGTGATCTTGAAGTTGCCGCAGGAATACACCAGATCATCAATGGCAAGATGGCGGACCTGATCCGCCGCCAGGTGATACGCAGCGGCTATCTGCCACAGGATTTTGTGCTGTACGCCTTTGGTGGTGCAGCTGCGATACATGCGGTCGGATTTGCCCGGGACCTGGGTATCCAAACCATTGTGGTATTTCCCACCTCGCCGGTATTCTCAGCGTTCGGCATAGCCATGGCGGATGTGGTTCATACCAAGATGATGACCTGCCAATACTCATTGCCCACTGATCCAGAGGTCATAAACGCCGCTCTCGATGAGTTGGAAACAGACCTTATGGCAGTGATGCACCAGGAGAACTTCTCAAACTCTCAAGTGACTCTGCGGCGTTATCTGACTTTGAGATTCCGCCGCCAGATGACCGGAGTGGAATTAGAACTTCCCTGGGCCCGCTTTGGTAAGTCAGAAATGGACGAGATCCAAAAGATCTTTGCCGACCGCTACCAGACACTTTATGGGATGGGGGCAGGAAATGCCAACGCCGGAACTGAATTGGGGGCAATCCGAGTTGACGCCATAGGACCTGTTCCTAAAGCAAGCCTGAAACCACAGTCGATGACTTCACAACAATCCCCGGTGCCTAAAGGGGAACGCAAGATCTATCTGCAGGGAAGCTGGCAAGGGGCACAGGTTTACAACTGGGGGGAGATACTTCCGGGACAGCAGCTTTCGGCAATAAGTATCGTGGAATCCCCCTTTACCACGGTACTGATCCCACCGGGCGCGAAGGGCCAATTCGATGCATATGGCAACCTTATCCTGCATATATCAAACTAATCTGAGCCGACCCGAAGGAGATCTTCAATGAACACAGCGGCTGACACGTTAGATCCGATCAAATATGAAATCTTCATGCATCGTCTATGGGCAGTCGGGGAAGAGGGCCGGATCGCTCTACAGCGGGTATCTGCTTCCCCAATTGTGGTCCAGGGTGGCGAATGCATGCAGTCGTTTTATGACCCAAATGGCCGCATGATTCTGGCGTGTTCGGGACACTTACGATTTGCGGCAGCAACATCTGATGCCATTAAAAAAATCGTCGAATGGTTCGGAACCGATCCGGGTTTTTACGAAGGAGACCAGATATTCAATAACGATCCTTACGTTGCCGGCTCACACACTTACGATCAAATGGTCATCAAACCCATCTTCTATCAGGGCCGACTAATCGCCTGGACGGCAAGCAGCTCGCACACTGCCGACACCGGCGGAGTAATGCGCGGAGCTGCAACAGAGATTTTCCACGAAGGTCTCCGTATACTGGGCCTCAAAATCGTGGAGCGCGGCCAGTTCCGAAATGATGTTTGCAGATCTATTGTGGAGCAATGCCGCGACCCTTACTACGTGGAACTGGACTTACGGTCGAGAATCGCTGGAAACAATGTGAGCGCACAGCGCTTTTTGGAATTGGTGGACCAGTTCGGCGTTGATTTCGTCGAACAAGCCAGTCAAAAACTAATGGATGACTCCGAACGTATGGCACGGGCAAAGTTGCAGTCTCTACCTGATGGAACCTGGCGGTCAAGAATGTTTGCTTCCGGGATGCGACGTCCCGATCCTTATCAGATTATCTGTGAAATGACTAAGAGTGGCGACAGCTTAACATTCGATTTCGCTGGCACCAGTCCTCAGCTCAACGATGACCAAAACTCGACTTTGCCAAGCACCCTTGCCCATGTGACTCTTGCTCTAACCAATACCCTGTTTTGGGATGTTCCCTGGAGCGACGGGAAGATGGTGCCGGTCAAAGTCATGGTTCCCGAAGGAAGCCTACTGAACTGCAAGTTTCCTGCCGCGTGCGGCGGCGCACCACGTGTAGGACAAATTCTTGTCTCAGCGGTGAGCGAATGTGTAGCAAAGATGCTTTACGCCGGCGGCCGTTATGAAGACATCAATGCCGGCTGGCAGGGATTATGGTACGAAGGTGGTCCGGGATACTTCTACGGCGGCCACACCCGTCAAGGAATTCCCGTCGCACAAGGACTCTATGACATCCATGGCGGAGGTTTCGGTGCTACGCCTCTTCGAGACGGCGTAGACAGCGGGGGTCATTCCAATATTCCATCCGGCGGAATCAGCGACGTCGAGTGGATCGAACTCCAGTATCCGTTCCTTTACTTGACGCGAAATCACGCTCCAAACGGAGCAGGATATGGAGCCCGCCGCGGTGGAGATGGCACGCACCGGGTATACATGGCCTATGGCAGCCAGGACTTGTCGGTGGATTTTAGACCCTATGCGGGTATCCCAAACGGCGGTTTTGGCTTGTTCGGAGGATTTCCAGCAGGTAGCGGCGGATTTCGGGCGGTATTTCGAACCAATGCCGAAGATATGCAACGCCGCATGAGCCAAGGCGAATATCCAACTTCACCTGCCCAAATTCTCAATGAAAATTGGGGTGAGGCGCTGGAAAAATCAGAATCCGGCCCTCACGCCCGTGTACCGGAATGGGGTCTAATTTCGGACTTTACACAAGGCGGTGGAGGGTTTGGCGATCCGCTGGAACGAAGCATAGATCAGCTTCAAGCTGATATCGCCGGTGGGATTTACAATCGATGGAGCGCGGAACGCTTCTTCGGTGCTTCTACCGACGATAACGGCAACATCGACGTTGCTGCAACCGACAAAAAACGCGCGGAGCGCCGTTCTTCACGCCTAAGCGGAATGCCGGGTGCCATCAGCCCCCATGCGTCCCGGGAGGTAAAAATCCTATCTCAGCCACACGCCGAACTTGATATCGTCGAGACTGGCCAAGGACCAGCCTGGTGTTGTCACCAGTGCCGCACTCTTCTGGGCTCCGCAAAAGAGAACTACAAGAAACTCGCAGAAATGGTCGTTGAGCCACTTGACGCCGTAAGTGAATTTCCCTTACCCTCAGGCGATCCCTTTATCGGGGAATACGTATATTACTTCTGTCCCGGATGCGGAGTTCAACTGCAAGTGGACGTTTACTGCCCGAAGTTGGGTGGAGAGCGGCTGTGGTGGGATATTCAGATCAAACTTCCTTAATCCACGAGAACAAGGGGGGTATAGAAAATGCCCGGAGCATTAGCTGGAATTAAGGTGATTGAGGTTGCAAGCTATGTAACCGGCCCTTTTGCCGGCGCCATGCTGGGTGACCTTGGTGCGGAGGTAATCAAGGTCGAAGAACCCGGCCATGGAGATCCGTTTCGTGGTTGGGGTGAGGATCAATACAGCCCGACTTTTTGTGCCCTGAACCGCAGCAAGAAAAGTGTCACCTTGGATTTGCGCACAAGTGGCGGGAAAGAGATTCTCCTGTACCTGATCGATAACGCAGATGTGGTGATCGAAAATCACCGCCCCGGAGTTGCCGAGCAGATGGGCTTTGGATACCAGGCGGTGCGAAGGCGAAATCCAAGGTTGATCTACTGTTCAATAACTGGTTTTGGAGAAGACGGCCCATATAGTCAGCGCCCTGGCTACGATACCGTTAGCCAAGCATTGAGTG
>JABEUP010000200.1 GCA_013044365.1 Acidimicrobiaceae bacterium | reverse complement strand
CGCTAGGATCGCTTAGGACAGGGATGCTTTGGTTTTTGTTTTTCACACTTCAAATGCTGCAAGTATCCCTGTTTCCATGATTGGATTCAGATGATCTCGCACCACTTGACCCCGTAGATACCGGAAGAACCCTCAATCACCGAACAAATAGTCACGCCCCAGTGTCATAATTGACTTCCAGGGCGTGACTTTTGTCGTTATGACAGGGTTAGTTTTGTCGCTAACCCTTGGAGCGGACGACGGGATTCGAACCCGCGACCCTCACCTTGGCAAGGTGATGCTCTACCAACTGAGCCACGTCCGCACTAAAGACCTTCAAGTTTAGCGCTAGCTTACCCACTCCAGCACCATCCGCAACTGCAAGTAACAACATTGAGAATACACCATCACTAAGGATGCCTAATCACCCAATTTCAAAAGCGCCGTTAGAAATTCATCAATTAGTTTGACGAACTGCGCACCATTTGGAAACAACTTCGGATCGGCCACCAAACCAAGGTGGACCACCTTGCGGTAGGAAACGAAGGCAAATGTGATTCCTGAGCCATCTGCGATCGGAGCCATCGGGATGACCTTTTCCAGGCGGCTTCCCGCCAAAAACAAATCAATATCCGGCCCAGGCACATTCGAAACCACATAATTAAAAACCGGAGGAACCAGGTCGAAAATTTCTGATCGTGTAGCGAGTCTAAACACCGTTTGAAGAAAAACTGGAGGAATCACCTCCGCGGCGTTATAGAAAAACAAGGAACCTAAATCTGAATGAACCGCCTTGGCCCGATCGATTATCTCATGTACCAATCCCAACAGCTCACCTGGCCCATTAAACGCTGTTGGAATTCTCAAAAACAGTGCCGAAACCTTGTTTTTGGAATCGATTCCACCAGCCTTTTCATGAATTGAAACCGGTACCATCGCCACGAGATTCTCCGGCAGTGCTAAATCATGGGATTTTAGGTAAGTCACCACCGCAAAATGGCAACCTGCAACCAGCACGTCGTTGACCTATACACCATGGCGTTTAGCAATAACCGAAAGTTTTTTTAGATCCATTTCGTGCGCCACGACTTCACGTGCCGATGAAATGGATCCTGATGCGCCCGTACGGCTAGTGCGCACACGCATTTCCTCGGCTTGATTAAAATTGTGGCCGCTAAAGGACTCCGCAAAGGTATCTGGAAGTTTTTTCAGTGCCGATGCCCCGCCTGAAAGAGCCATTAAAGTGTGGTCAGTAAGTCCGAAGAGCGTCATTGCGGCAACTTCAATTCGAGATGGCGGACTTTCTGGAATGTGGGCCACTGGATGAGTAGCAAGATCGGATTCTTGGCTGAGATCGAACAGCGATTCCAATGCCTCCATGCCGCTGATCCCATCGATGATCGCATGATGAAGTTTCGCAATAAGGACAAACCGTCCTCCCTCTACTCTCGGAAGAACGAACAAATCCCACAGCGGCCTGGCCCTATCAAATCTCTCCGCCAAAATCAACCCTGCAAACTCCAGAACCTGATTGAGCGCTACTTCTTCGCTGGGATACACCAGGTGGATATGGTTACTCAGTGAAAAAGATGGGTCGTCCACCCAGTATGGCTGTACAAGTCCAAAAGGCGCATTGACCACTTTTTTACGAAAATGGGGAAGCAGGTGAATTCTAGAGGCGAAAACCCGAAGAATTCTGTCGTAGCTCTCTACCTCTGAAAGGGTTCCTCTTTCGAATACCAGGATTCCCCCAACATTCAAAGGCATTGTGTCAGTTTCCGCCGCCAGGAATGCGGCGTCTAATCCACTTAAAGATTCCAAGCTTCGATCATCACCTAACTATTTCGACCCTCAAATACCCGTATGCCCGAATCCTCCAGTTCCTCGCTCAGTCTCCGACAGCTCGTCAACCTGGGAAAACATAATACACGGGAGGGCCACAATTACTAACTGGGCAATCCGGTCGCCCGTCTTTACGGCAAATGCGTTGCGCGCGTCAGTATTATAAAGTATTATTTTGACCTCCCCTCGGTAGCCAGAGTCAATTAGACCAGGCGTGTTGAGGCAGGTAACTCCGAAATCGATCGCCAGGCCAGAACGAGGGATGACAAATCCCCCAAAACCGGGCGGAATTTCCAAGCTGATTCCGGTAGGAACCAGAGCTCTCGACAACGGAGGAATCTCCATCGATGCCGAACTTCTCAAATCGCATGCTCCATCCCCCGGCTTTGAGTATGAAGGTTCCTCAACACCGTGAGTAAGAAATTTAATCGGAACCTTGATGATGCTGTTGGCCTGGGAACCCTCAGAAATCATGATTCAACCGGACTGGCGCCGGGCAGTGTCGAAAATCGCCTTTACAACTGAGGCAGAATCTTCCTTATGATAGTGGGAGTAATTTTGCCGGTTTCCTACGATTTTTGCGACCCTGTCCTGGATTCCCCAGATAGTACATAGGAATATCGCCTCGCTCACTACCCGGATACTCATTTTGGAAGTACCGTAAAGTCTGTCGCGAAATATGATCGGTCTCTCGACTACCAATCCACCGCTGGCCTGCACACGGAATGCCATTTCAATTTGGAAGGCATAGCCATCAGCCGAAACTGTGTCGACATCAATCTTTCTGAGAATATCTGCACTGTATACTCTGAACCCGCTAGTAGCATCCTTGATCTTGATTCCGAGAGACAACCCGGCATAAAGATTACCTGCTCTTGAGAGCAATAGCCGGTAGGTCTTTAGCCCTGGGGATGCTCCACCACGAACATATCGCGACCCGATACACAGGTCGGCTCCTTCTGTCTCGACGGCCCGGATCAATTGCGGCAAAGATTCCGGCTCGTGAGATAGGTCGGCATCCATCTCCACAAGGCTGGTAGCACCCCGTTCAAGGGCGATACTGAATCCAAGGCGGTAGGCAGACCCTAGTCCGAGCTTTTCCTGGCGCTCAATCACTTCAATATTGGTATAAATCTCGGACAGCGATCTCACTACATCGGCAGTGCCATCCGGCGATGAATCATCCACCACGAGAATGTCGATCTCAGGCAACTGCCTCTTGATCCGATGAATCGCATCGCTAATATTCCTAGCTTCGTTGTAGGTCGGGATTACAACAAACGGCCTACCAGTAAAAATCATTGAAGAGCTCCTATCTAAAAATCCCCTCCAAAAATACAAATCTAGACTGTCTTTGCCCTAGCATTACCTAAATGTTGGTGTGGATTGACTTAGAAATGACTGGGTTAGAACCCAGGCGGCACTCAATCGTCGAAATTGCAACCTTGATCACCGATGATTACCTTTCCATTATAGAGGAAGGGCCAGATTTAGTCATAGCAGCCACTAACGAGCAGCTTGATACCATGGATCCAGTCGTGAAAAATATGCATTCCAAAAGTGGCCTGATTGAAGAAATATTACGATCGACTACCACAGTTGAATCGGCCTCCAAACAAACGTTGCAGTTCATTCAGAAGCACGTTTCGTCACCGCACTCGGTGCCGTTATGCGGAAATTCAATAGGGACTGACCGCAGATTTTTGGCGGAATACATGCCGGAAATTGAAAACTATCTTCATTATCGGTCTGTCGACGTCTCGTCCATCAAAAAGGTTGGCAAACGATGGTTTCCGGATCTGATCAAAAACGCTCCCTCCAAGTCCAGGGGCCACAGAGCTATGGATGATATAAAAGAGAGCGTAACGGAACTTCAGTTTTACCGGGAACACCTTTTTAGACAACCCTCCGCAACAGCCGGAACCGTCAATTCATGAGCTAGTCCGGATCCGTCTACTGATCTACCAACACGCGCTATCTGCTGGTTTCGTGAACGATTTCCGCTAACTTCTCAAATGACCGGAGGGGATCGTCACCGACCGGGGTCACTCCCAGAATTGTCACACCTGATTCCTTATAAGCCTGCACTCGTTCTGTGACATAGCCCTTTGGACCGATAAGAGAAGTAGCTTCAAGGAGTTCGTCGGGAACCTCTGCCATGGCTTTGGTTTTTTCACCGGCCAGATAGAGTTCCTGAATCCTCATAGCTGACTCTTCATATCCATATTTAACCGCCAAATCGTTATAAAAATTCTTTCCCTTTGCACCCATTCCGCCGATATACAGCGCCAATACTCCCCTGCCAATATCCCTCAGATGCTCAACATTCTCACCAATCGCAAGTATTCCGCCTCCGACAATCTCCGGAGGGCCCAGAGCTGGGTCACGCTTTTCCAGTCCCGCCTGAATTGCCTTGCCCCACACCTTCTCAGCCTTTTCAGGAATATAAAAAATTGGCAGCCAGCCATCTCCAACCGCGAAGGTCATCTCGACGTTCTTATCTCCTAATGACGCGACAAAAATCGGAATATTATCCCTAACTGGCCTGGTAATGATCTTCAACGGCTTACCTAGGCCAGTACCTCTTCCTTCCGGCAAAGGAATTTGATAGATTCCGTCATTGATCAAAGGCTCTCGAGCCCATACGCTCCTGCAGATCCTTATTATCTCCCTTGTCCTGGCTATTGGCTGGTCATAGGCAACACCATGCCAACCCTCGATCACTTGGGGCCCAGAGGCACCCAGTCCGAGGATTGCCCTACCTTGCGAAACCTCATCTAAGCCCGCGGCAGTCTGAGCAATTAATCCGGGAGTTCTGGAATAGATCGGTATAATTCCTGCGCCGATCTTAATTCGACTGGTCTTCGCCGCCAGGAAACCCATCAAGGTTGGCGAGTCAAATCCATACGCCTCGGCTACCCAGGCTATGTCAAGACCCCGCTTTTCATAGGCAATCACCTGGTCAACTGCCTGGAGAAAGCTACCGGTGTAATTTACCTGCATGCTGATCTGCATAAACTCGCCTCCAGGAGTCCCGCGGCAGCGTCGTATCTACCTTTAACGCTTCCAGACCTTACGTGTCAGTTTTATATCTACCAATAATTTAGGTCTATCCGGATATCAAAATCCACACCTAAACGCTCGATCAATGATGACATGATGTCATGCTGCGAAATTAAATCAACTGATCAAACATATCTACTTCGTCCGACAACAACACGCTGCAGGAATTGCTTTAGTGCAATTCCTGCAGCGTGTCTTGCCCTGAAAACTTTAAAGTTGCGAAGCTACTCTGCGAAGGTCTATTTGTTAGGCTGGGGGGTCAAGCGCAAGTAAGGCTTGAGAGTCTTGAAGCCCTTTGGAAATTTTGCCTTCGCATCTTCGTCAGTAACTGAAGTGGCGATTATCACGTCCTGCCCCTCTGTCCAGTTGACAGGCGTTGAAATGGAATACTTATCTACCAGCTGAAGCGAATCAATTACACGAAGAATTTCCTGAAAGTTACGACCCGTTGAAGCAGGGTAGGTGATCGTAAGACGAAGCTTCTTGGCCGGGTCAATTATAAAAACCGATCGGACAGTAAGCGTATTGGATGCGTTAGGGTGGATCATTCCAAACAGATCCGCCACCTTACGACCCGGATCGCCAATCATCGGAAAATTGACTGCGCTGCCTTGAGTTTCTTCGATGTCCTTTTCCCACTCAATATGCTTCTCAACAGGGTCGACTGACAAACCGATAACCTTGGTATTCCGCTTTGCAAACTCATCTTTGAGTTTGGCAACCTCTCCAAGTTCGGTTGTACAAACTGGAGTAAAGTCAGCTGGATGCGAAAACAGCACACCCCAACTATCCCCAAGCCACTCGTGAAAGGTCAACTCACCCTGTGTAGTATTCGCTGTAAAGTTTGGCGTAACGTCACCTAATTGAAGTCCCATTAAAATCTCCTATTTAACTTTCATAACTTTTCATTAAGAATTCGAGCAAAATTAACCCTAGTTACGCAAGTCACTAATTCCGACCAACTTTGTCACCTTTTATCTCGATTGCACTTCATCGAGATCACCCCAATCTAAAACCGAGAACCCGCAACCATCATAAACTTTGAAACCATCCCTATAAATACTCAAATTACGGGCCGGTTCCAACCGATGAGAGCAAGGAACCACAAAGACTAAATATCCTCCCTTTGAATGAAATCTATAGAATTACACGACTCACAGAACCGTCATCAACGTCATATCTCCAACCTTGTACGTTAATGCCCGGGGGCAAGGAGGCACATGATCTAACCAGTTCAATATCGCATTCCAAAGCCTGATCCGGATTGTCCATGGTCATAAATTGAAACTCACCGACCTCCAGACCGGCAGAAACCAGTCGAGACTTAACATCGTCATCATTCAGCTCGCCTAGAGCGCACTTTGTGTGCTGCATCACAACAATTTCTGTCACGCCCAGAAAGCAGGTGGCAAAAACCAGAGACCGTAGAACGTCTGTGGTAACCCTTCCCCCGGCATTTCGTAGGATCTTGGCGTCCCCTGGAACCAGTCCCAGCATTGCTAGAGGCTCAATCCTGCTGTCCATACACGTCAAAATCGCCAATCCCTTACTTGCCTTGGGTGGCAAACCCCTAAGGGAAAACTTCTCGGAATAACTTCGGTTAGCAACTATTAGTTCATCCAACATAAATCTAATTTACCGGCTGCCCCGCAGTCGAATACCGGGGAACTTCGTGTTGGTACATCGGTGGCTGAATTTCAATGCGAACTCAGTCAAACGTACCGATTCGAGAAATTACTACCAATAATCAAGATCTCCCACGATTTTTTATCCGCCAGGTAAACCAGATTGGGTACCGGCAAATTGCCTTGGCTACAGGGTCGCTCCAAGGGTACATTAGCCTTGATAAAGAGGTAGCACGTATCAGCAGCTAGGAATGGAGTTTCGCAAAACATGGTCGGCGGTAATATCGAAACCCAAGGCAACTCCGACATCACCCGACAAAATCAAAAAACCAGCGCATCCAGAGTTTTGCTGGCGAACGTCATTTTCCTTCTTGTGGTCCTCAGCTTCGGTTTTTATGCGAATTCGCTTGTCTTGCTAGCCAGCGGTGTGCATTTAGTCGCCGATACGGCCGGCCTGACAATTGCATACTTCGCCATACTTCTCTCAGCTAGACCGGCATCGCAAAAATATTCCTTTGGTCTCGTAAGGGCAGAAGTTCTTGGAGCACTGATAAATGGCTCCATCCTCGTGGCAACCTCAGTCTGGATAATCTTCGAAGCCACCAAGGACTTACTCCATCCCCACGCAGTATCGCCCTTGCCGGTAATCATATTGGGGTTCGCGGGGCTAGTGATTAGTGCATTTTCAATGCGCTCACTTCAGCAAAACTCCGGGAAGAGCTTGAATATGCGTGCTGGAGTTATACACATGGCTGGAGATACGGCAGGTTGGTTCTTCACAATACTTTCCGGAGTCGCAATTTTGATCTTCAGCTTTTACCGCGCTGACGCAATAGGATCTATTCTCATTTCTCTTCTGATCCTTGCATCATCATGGCAAATACTTGCGCATACAGTATCGGTATTGTTAGAGTCCACTCCCCGGGATATTACGCTCGACGAGATCCGCATAGCAATAGAGTCAGATCCGCAAATATTGAACGTACATCATCTTCACCTTTGGAATCTGGCATCAGACACCAAAGCTCTGTCCACGCACATACTTATGCAAGATGGCGCCACACTCCATTTATCCCAGACAAAAGTTCAACAGATCAAAGATCTTCTTAAATCCAGATTTGGAATCGACCACGTCACTATTGAAGTTGAATGTCACAACTGCGGCGATATTGAACACAATTAAATATCCAAATCAGGCCGAAAAGTTCCTAACGGAAAACTCCAGCTCCAAGATAGAGCCTGGTACCCATTAACCCGCATGAACCAATAATCAGAGCCAGTCCCCCCAGTTCAAAGTCCGTTCCACCCGATACTGCCACTTTGACGCCGATGACAATCCAAAACAGTGGAAGAACCAATTCGACGCCAATTTTGCGGCGCAACAGAAGAGACAGCTTTTCCTTTTCCATCCGTGCTATCCTCTGTGCGACGTCTCTGTCAAACTTGCCAAGACAGCCGCCAGATTCAGAATCACAGCCAGCCTGGGAACATCCGTGACCACCCGAGGCGTTGGAGCACGCTTCCGAACCACCTGAACCCCTCATTCCAGCCCGATAAAATAAGAAGCCTATGAGCGCGATCAGCACGATAACTGCCACTGAACTGATACTCGACACCTGCCAAGTAGTCTTCAAAATACCTGCCAGTCCCACCTCAATAAGGCCGAAGACCCAAAGCGAAGCAGCGACAATTCCAAATATCTTGCTCTTGGCATATACGCTTGAAAACTTCAAGAGTTCTGCCGTAAGAAATACTGTTGGCGGGTCGGGTGAAGAAGAATTGTCCACAAACAAATTTTAGCCTCTATACGAACCGCAAGCCGTCACTCCTGGGATCCATAAATGACGGCTTGCAAAAACTCTGGAGAACCATTATTAGCGTACGGAATCAACCAGATGTGCGGTTCTTCTGGAATTGAATGTGAACTCATCCTTGTTAGCATATTT
>JABEUP010000199.1 GCA_013044365.1 Acidimicrobiaceae bacterium | reverse complement strand
TCAGGCGGCACATTCGCATCTCCAGCAGGTCTTTGCTGTTAGAGGATTTATCCTGTGGGACAATAGCTGGTATCTGGGCCGTTACAGTTTCGTAAACTACTCCTTCGTTACATATCTGCTCTCTTATCTGATCGGTTTGAAGACCGTTGCGGCAATAAGTATCGCGTCTTCTGCGGGACTAATCAGCAGTCTTTCTGACCGAGTTTTTCCTGGTTCGTTTCCAGGAAAATCGCGTTGCTCTCTATTGGCTATTTCTTTCATTGTTCTCACCGGGGCCTGGCCCTTCCTGCTGGGAACCACTTTTTTGCTCCTCGCCCTTTTTATGTATCAGATGGGGAAGAGGCTATGGTTTGTTGCTGTCGCGGTTCTGGTACTTCTGACAAGTCCATTGGCACTGCTAGCCCTGATGCTGATCGTTGCAGTCGCCGAGATGCCCTCTGGACTCCTCCAAGGCGGATCGGGTCTGAGCGATTTCGTACGCAAGTCGTTTTCTAGTTTCTATTTGCTCGTGGTTATTATTTTGGGCGGATTTCAGCTACTTTCCATGAGGGCCTTTCCTGATCACGGGTACTATCCCTTTTGGATAAGCGACTTGGTGTTGGTGGAAATATTTACATTGGTGTCCTTTTTGCTGGTACCAAAGAGGCACGTCCTTGCCGCAAAGCTGAAGGCCCTGATCTTTGGGTATGGCCTTATCAACCTGGTGGCATTTCTTTTTAAGTCGAATCTAGGGTCTAATGCCACCCGTGTCGTCGATTTTGCACTTCCGATCACAGTTGCTCTTCTCGGCATGAGGAATTTCAAGCCCCGTTTGCCTGCGGTAATACTCATTGTGCTAGCGATGGTTTGGAATTTCAGCCCACTTTCCCAGATTTTTTCGAGTTCGATTTACAACACTTCCAACAGCGCTTATTGGGAGAAACTTAAACCTTTCTTGGCGCGTTATTTGGTACCCGGAAGTCGGGTTGAGCTTGTGGATACCGCTAATCATCAGGGAGATTATTATCTTCCAAGCATGGGTTTTCCAATCGTTCGGGGCTGGTTTAGGCAAGATGATTTTCCTCAGAATCAACTTTTCTACAGTAGAGGGTCGCTCTCCAAGGACCAGTATTTGTCGTGGTTGAAGCGTTCGGGAGCATCGCTGGTGGTACTCCCTGCTGGACCATATGACTTTTCTTCAGTAAAGGAAGCTCAACTATTAATGTCAGGTGATTCGGGCTTGCGACTTTTGGCGGAGGTGGGGGATACCAGGATCTTTGCGGTCCCCGGGGATCCAACAATTGTGCATGCTCCAAATGGAAGTTACATTTCGGCAAAGATTGGTATTGACTCGGTATCGTTCGATGCACCTTTGTCGGGCAGATACAGCTTAAGTCTTTTTTACAGTCCATACTTCAATGCGAGCAGTGGTGCGATCTGTGCAAACACTATTGGCCTGACAACTTGGATCATAAATAATCCAGGACCTAATAGGCTGGTATTCGATTTTAATTTTAGAAAAGCTATTTCCGTTTTGATGGGCCATACGAGCGGTTCGTGTAGATAACTACAGGCGCGTAAAGTGGGATAATTTTATAATAGTGGATAATTTGTTGAACTTCGATACTCGCTCTGTGGCGCCTTACTCGTGTAGTGCCCTGGGCTTGGATTGGGTGCAGCGTTGGCAAAGGGAAATGGCATAGATGATCCTAGAGAAGATCAAGAGCCCGGAGGATTTACGTTTACTCGACAGCAGTGAACTTGAGGAGTTGTGCGGTGAAATCCGGCAATTCATCGTTGACACTGTTACCGAGACGGGTGGGCATCTCGGATCTAACCTTGGAATCGTTGAGATCACGGTTGCTATTCACAGAGTGTTCAATTCCCCCAAAGACATAATCCTCTTCGATACCGGTCACCAGTCCTACGTGCATAAATTGCTTACAGGGCGCATGGCCGATTTTTCCGCGCTGCGTAAAGGCGGTGGACTTTCGGGTTACCCATCCCGAAGGGAGTCTCCTCACGATTGGATCGAGAATTCCCACGCATCAACCGCACTCTCATACGCTTATGGAATTTCCACTGCACTAGAGTTGGGTTACCAGCCCACATCGGGTTATGACTTGGGCCGCCAAAATAGAACCGTTGTGGCAATTGTTGGGGATGGGGCACTTACCGGTGGACTCGCTTATGAGGCTTTGAATAACATCGGTCATGCCGGCAAAAGAGTTGTGATCATTTGGAACGACAACGGACGCTCCTACGCCCCAACAGTTTCCAAGCTGTCGTCTGGTCTAACCAGACTTCGGCTGAACCCGTCATATATGCAGGCCCGGACCAGAATCCGCCAGCTGATTGCGGAGTTGCCCGCGGTGGGAGGACTTGCAGTTTCTGGTATCGCTGGTATTACGTCCGCATTGCGTGAGGTGATCGAACCGAGAGTATTCTTTGAATCCCTGGGAGTTCGCTATACGGGACCGATTGAGGGTCATGACATTGCTGCGATGGAGTATGCATTCGCAAACGCAGAGAATTGGGATGGCCCGATAGTCGTACACGTGTTGACTGAGAAAGGTCGGGGATATGGTCCGGCAGAAGACGATGAAGTGCAGCGTCTCCACGACCTTAAAATAGCGCAGCCGGAATTCCTGGCTGAAGTTGAATACGGTTCCTACACGGAAGTTTTTTCCCAGTCGCTATTGAGTTTGGCTGAAAAGTCCCCTGAAATCGTCGCAATTACAGCTGCTATGCCAAGTCCGACCGGTCTACTCGGATTCCAGGAAAAATATCCCGAAAGATTCTTTGACGTAGGTATCGCGGAAGCCCACGCAGTGACAGCTGCAGCCGGAATGGCGATGGGGAATCTCAGGCCGGTAGTGGCGATTTACTCAACCTTTATAGCGCGGGCGTTTGACCAGGTTAATCTTGATGTTGGGTTACACGGGTTGCCGGTTGTGTTCGTCTTGGACCGGGCAGGAATAACCGGAGACGACGGCCCCTCCCATCATGGAGTGCTGGATCTCATTGAATTTCTGGCAGTGCCAAATATGACGGTATTGGCACCGAGTTGTTTGGATGATATACATCCAATGCTGGAATATGCCCTCTCATTGCCAGGTCCATCGATGATTAGATTTCCTAAAACCCCCGGGCCAGAAAGACTGTGGATTCCGAGTTCAAAAGAGATCAGTCCGAGGTGTCTGGTTATAGGTTCCGAGGTGGCCCTTGTGGCGGTTGGTAAGATGGTAGTTCCCGCCCTGCATGCTGCCGAGCTGTTGGCGGGATCCGGAGTTTCAGTCTCGGTGTGGGATCCACGTGTTCTTACTGACTTCAATGAGACTTATTTGGGTCAACTTGCAGCACACCGCAACATAGTATGTATTGAGGACGGGTTTGTGCCTGGTGGGTATGGAACTCACTTGAGATATAACTTGGAGAAGATCCAAGGATGGAATACATCCTGTTTTAAAGAACTCGGAATTCCAGTCACCTATATCGCCCACGGTAAAGCTGATGACATACTCACCACTTTCGGCCTTGACGCTTCCGGAATAGCAAATTCTGTTACCAGGTGCCTGACGGAGGCTTAGATACCCACCATCCCCCTCCTGACGGACAAACCTGGTTAGTCGGTTGAAATATGACTGGTACATTTGTTGCTTGCCTTGGATGTTTTTGATCAAATCAGGTCCTACTGATCTTGCAGAGTTGCACCTTTACCCCAAATTGATGTGCGGCGGGCCCCATTTCACAGTTACAACACAAACTCCCAGGTAGTGGCGTCCTTGTATTTTGATTAGGTACTGCTACAAACACCGAGTGTTGTGGAATTACTAAATAATCCGGTCCCGGTTAGATCGTGCTTGCTTCGATAGGGGGGTCAAAGTTGCTTCCTAAAATCTGACACCAGCATTAAATCTTTTGATGGAGGCTGCGATGTCATAGGATCTCATGTGAAGTTGTTATCAACTCAGTTGCAAATGCGAAATCAACTCCAGGACCATAAATTAAAGCCGAATTTGCTACCAACAGTTACCCGTTATGAATTAAAGCAAGTAAATAACAATTGCGGCAAGTGAATATCGATCGGGCCGGATTTGATGATGAATGGAACAATTTATC
>JABEUP010000025.1 GCA_013044365.1 Acidimicrobiaceae bacterium | reverse complement strand
GTTCCATTGACGGTAGCAAAGCGTATGGCGAGGTCATTTACCTTTTCAGGAAGCTTATGGGATCCATTGGATGACTGTTGTTGACCAGTATGATCCAGGCCCGTTTGATCGATTTGTTGGGTCATCAGTTGCCTTTGTAGGTAGAAGTTCCGGCATAGCTCAGCTGGAGAATGAACTTTTCCATATTCCATGCCGCGGTGGGACAGCGCTCAGCGCAAAGTCCGCAGTGTACGCAGATGTTCTCGTCCTTGATCATGATTCTTCCGGTTTGTGCCAGTTTAGACGAAACGTACAGCGGTTTATCAAGAGTTTCAGAGGGAGCAGTAAGATGTTTTCGCAGGTCAAATTCATCGTCACGGTCCTCGGTGATTGTCAGGCACTGGACAGGGCACACATCAATGCAGGCGTCGCACTCAATGCACAGCTGTGTCTGAAATACCGGTTCGATGTCACAGTTCAGACACCGTTCCACTTCACGGGCGGTCTGCTCCGCGCTGAATCCGAGTTCGACTTCGAGGTTGAGATGTTCGAATCGCTTCGTTAGCTCGACGTGTGTCATTTGGGCCCGTGAGGCAGGGTTGTAGTCGTTGTGGTAACTCCATTCCGTCAAACCCATTTTCTGGTTTACAAGGTTCATGCCCGTTGGAGGACGCTCATTTACCGGGATGCCTTGGCAATAGTTGTCGATAGAGATGGCTGCCTCGTGTCCGTGTGCCACCGCCCAGATTATGTTCTTCGGTCCGAACGCGGCGTCACCGCCAAAATAGACTTGAGGGTTGGTGGATTGCATTGTCAATTCGTCTACGATGGGCATTTCCCATTTACCAAACTCAATGCCGGCGTCGCGTTCGATCCAGGTAAATGCGTTTTCCTGTCCAATGGCCAGAATGATGTCATCACAGGGGATAGTTACCGTTTCGAGTATCTCCGAGCGGGTGGCGTCCTCATTCCAGCTGACTATGTCGAATTCCATTCCTGCCAGTTGGCCGTTATCAACAATGAAGCGTTTAGGCGAGTGGTTGACGACGATCTCGATGCCTTCCTCCTCCGCGTCGTCAAGTTCCCATGGTGAAGCCTTGAAATATTCCCGGGGACGCCTAGCCATGATCCTTACGTCTTTGCCGCCTAAACGCCGCGCAGTTCGGCAGCAATCCATGGCAGTATTACCTACTCCGATTACAAGAACGGTCTTTCCAATTTCACTGATGTGGCCAAATGCGACTGACTGGAGCCAATCGATTCCGATGTGAATGCGGTTCTCCCCGCCGTCACGGCGACCTTCAATTTCCAGGTCCTTGCCTCGCGGGGCTCCACTTCCAATGAAAACCGCGTCAAATCCCTCGCCCAGGAGGTGTTTAATACTTTTAACTTCAGTTCCATAGCGCATTTCCGCACCGAGGTCGACAATTGCGCCGATTTCCGAATTAAGTACTTCCTCC
Source organism: Acidimicrobiaceae bacterium (assembly GCA_013044365.1). Taxonomy (GTDB): domain Bacteria; phylum Actinomycetota; class Acidimicrobiia; order Acidimicrobiales; family Acidimicrobiaceae; genus SCQM01. Next base: position 17,202 of record JABEUP010000025.1, on the reverse strand, counting down.
GGTAGCCGGAACGATGGAATATTAGTTCGCATCAGTCCGCCCGGCGTGAGAGAACTTTCAAATATAACGACCTCATATCCAAGCGGCAGGAGGTCGTTCGCCACCGTAAGCGATGCTGGACCTGCGCCGACGCAGGCGACTCGTTTACCATTTTTAGTCTCGGCTGGTTGAGGAAGACGTTCGGTGATGTCACCTTTCAGGTCTGCAGCAACACGCTTGAGTCTGCATATTGCGACTGGATTGCCGTCAACCCGTGTTCTTCTGCATGCAGGTTCACAAGGACGGTCGCACGTGCGACCCAGAATTCCGGGGAAAACATTAGAGGCACGATTTACCATGTAAGCGTCGCCGTAACGACCCTGTGCAATAAGTCTTATGTATTCGGGGACGTTAGTGTGAGCGGGACAGGCCCACTGGCAATCAACGACGCTGTGAAAAAAATTCGGGTTACTGATATCGGTTGGTTTCATTCCCAACTGCCTCCAAAGATTAGACCGTTTGCCGGACACCAAAATTGACAACCAATGGTTGGTGGGTGGTCATGATCTATCTGTTCTGTCTAAGTGCGCCATTTGTCGGCAAGATGATTCAAGATTAAGGTTCAATGAAAATGTTATAGTTTCAAACTTACTTTTTTATTGTACTTCCTGCGGGTTTATTGTGGAAATCTTGCCATTATTACCTTTGCCTCTGAACTAGTTATCTCGCGGTTATTAGATCGCCAGTTAAATAATTCCAGTAAGACGCAGGTATGTCAAAAGCCGTATACAGGGGAGGAGTTTGTGACGGAGTTTTTCGCCACAGATACTGGAAGAACCTGCATCATTTGTGCGGGTTGCCAATTGTTGATTTGCTGGAAAGCAATGCGCTTGGCGCGGCGGGAACCATGGCCGAATTTGCCGGTTCAGCCGCTCTCTTAATGGCGTGCCAGCCAGACCAACTGAGACGGATATGCTCAATTATCGATTCCCCGGATGCAAATCGCCAAGCAAGTCCTTCAAGAATCTGGCAAACCAATACTTGCAGGAAAGCATATCGCAGCGAATCAACCCTTAGCACGGCTTCTAGCACGTACTTCTTCCGAAGCACGTTCCGAGCATTTTTGTACGTTACAGGTGAGATAAACGCCCAAACATTTTGACAGGGCTAAATCGCGGCTGAACGCTTTAAGGAGATCTTAACTAATGCAGTCGATGCAAGAGGTCCGTGTTGTCGGAATGATAAAATGGGGTGTCTTGTCCTAGTCTTTCGGCCTTCCACCTGGCAGAAATGGTGGGGATATGCCCTCATAGTTTGATCAAAAACGGTCAAAGGTGCCTTAGGGCGGGATGACTGGGAAGATGCCGGTTTTGTCATGCATTTAGAGCTCGCACGGCAGTTGACGCGTAAAGAGTGAATATCTGGGTTGCCGCCGCTTGGGTAAGTAGCCAACCTGTTGCAACTGTAGTCATCGGGCCCAAATGAACCACACCGGTGGATGGAACCATTCTGTCATACAAATAAGTTGCATAAGATTGGAGGGTGTGGACGTAGCCTAGCTGCCGGGTGACAGCGTTGAGGTTGGCCATACTCCTAAAGTAAATTGCGTTAAATATTTCGGGCTGCTGTTCCAGCCGACGTCTGGCTGTCAGGTAGGAAAGTGACCGTTGCGCCAATAGCGTAGCCGCAGTCAGGTATGATTGATTTTTCGTTGTCCGGTAGAGCGAGGTATATGTGGCAATTACCAGTCCCTGGTTATAGGACCATATTTTGCGGTTTACCACACCCCCAATGGATATTTGATCTCCTATCAGGCCATTGTGCAGCGTAAGAGTGGATACAGTCCAGCGCAGATACTGTTCGGCGCGATTGCGGTAAATTCGGAGGCCGGTAATTGCATAGAGCCGCGCATTTAGAAGGGCCGCTCCGCCGGTACTGACAGCGTTTCTGTGCTTGCCGTACGCTGGTTCTTGCCAATACAAGCCTCCCGGAGACGCAAAGTGTGTGTTGGTGGACCAGCCGGTAGTCTCAAAAGTTGCTACGGCCCGTGCCTGGTTTAAATATACGGAATTGCGGGTGATCAAATAAGCGTCGACGAGGTCGAGTCCCAGCCATGCGTTGTCGTCATATTTCTTTACTCCCCGACCAGTCGAATACCATCGTCCGATTGGAAAGTAGCCACCTTTTGGATCCCAATAATTGCTCAAAACCGACATTTGTTGGGCGATATCCGACCGCAGGGTTGCCGGAGTTCCCCCAAGTACTGAAAGACCAAGAAGTGCCGTAAGAGCCTGTGATTCAGGCCAGGCGGCAGCAAGGCCAACATAGGGTCCGTTGAAAGATCCGCGTGGTCCCCCGAAGCACATCTCCAGCGCGTTGTATGAACTAACCGCAGCCTGAAGGGCTGTGGCCGAAGTGATTGATGATGTTGCCCTGGGTGGTTGTGTTACACGGCATGAAGTAGGAGCTGAGGCATAGGGACGGGGAGTTGTCTGCCAGGAACGCACTTCAAAAAGGGTGGCGATGACAATAGTCAGGGTAAGGATGACGTGGGTTAGCCGGGTGCGCGTACGTGGTACGCGCACCCGTGGCACCTCAATTGATGCCGAAGTCTCCTTGTATACGCCGTATTCTTGCCGAATGAGCGTGGTGTCGCTGTACATCCCCACCCTATGTAATTGATCTTGGTGACGACAGTAGCATGGCCGCCAAAGAATAATTTAAGATCTGTCCCCCCGCTTAACAGTATTACCACTCATTGGGAAGTGAGTAGGATCATTTTCAAATCCAGACTTTTATCGCTAACTCTGATATACGGTTGAAGAGATTGTTGGAATTCATGGTCTCTCGGGTTGGCTAATGATCGGAAGATCACAAGGAGGAGAATGAGTTATGGAAGACACCTATCAGCATGACAGTGAGCACCGTCACGAGCATCACGACCACGGCCAACAACACTGGAACGACCGATATGCCAGTTCTGTGAGGCTTTTCAACACTGAGCCAGACGAATCGCTGGTAGAACTTGTCCGGGATCTGCCTTCTGGTAGAGCGGTTGATCTTGGCGCGGGGGAGGGTCGGAACAGCTTATGGCTGGCTCGGGAGAAGTGGCAGGTGACGGCCGTCGATCTCTCTGAGGTCGCGCTTGGACGTTTGGCTGCAGCAGCAGCTGAAGAAAACCTTGCGGTGAATACTGTGGTTGGTGATATCGTCGAATACCTTGCATCAGGCGTATATTTCGACCTGGTGCTGGTGGCGTATATACAGTGGACACCCGAGGAGCGCACCAGGTTGTTAACGGCCGCGACGGCCGCCGTTGCACCGGGAGGACACCTGCTCCTGGTTGGGCATCACCTGGCATCACTTGGCAAAGGCGGACCTCCTCAACCCGAGCGTCTTTACACAGAAGAGTCGCTTGCCGACGCATTTCCCGGACTCGAACTACTGAAGCTGGATCGTATTGATCGCGTTGCTGGCGATATTGGGGTTCCGCTGGTTGACGTCGTAGTTTGGGCCAGACGCCCACTGATGGAGTAGCGCAAAAAGAACAGTGTCGGGTTAACAGTCTGCGGGATTTCAAGCACGGGCTGATGATCTTTTCGTAAAGATTTGACGTCCAACATTGCAGCGACCAAGAATTCGACCGAAGGAAAGTTTATTTGTTTGCATAGCCGTTACTATTCCCGTCCAGCTGATTGACATGTCCATAGAAGGTATGACTTTCGGCAATTTTGGCCAGATCTATGGAACAACATTCCAAAAATTCCAGGATGCTATTGACAAGGATCAGGTCAGAGCATATATTTTTGGACATGCTTTTTAGGCCAAGGGGGGGGTTTGAAACAGCCAAAGATCAAATCGTTGGGGAACTCAAAAATGGCGGAGAGTTTTAAGCCAGCGTGCAGTGATGCAGTTCAATTCAGGTCTGTGCATAACTGGCGTTTATTCATTTCGGCTGACAGGGGTTTATTCCGTGACTGCTTTGCTGTCAAGGCTGGCACGTGTTTGTGTGATTATCGGGTTCCATTTGTGGGGCTGGACGTATAGTCCTGTGGCTTGCCTTACGGTATGCGGTTCCTGCGTTTGCCTCGTACCTTGTTTGAATCCGGGCGGGAAGTATCTTTCGGACATGACAGGGTGCAGCATTTTGTCGCACCAATTATGTACAAGCGGAGGCGGCATATGTCAGTCGTAAGGTTTGACAATGTTGGCCAAACATATGAAATTCATAAAACGGGGCACTTAGTTCAGGCTCTAAGCGATGTCACCTTCGATGTCGCCGAGAAGGAATTCTGCGCCATTGTGGGTCCGAGCGGTTGTGGAAAAAGCACCTTACTCCATCTTCTCGCGGGTTTGAAAACTCCCACCAGCGGTGAGGTATTTTTTCGCTCGCACAAAGTCGAGGCTATCAATACTGCGGTAGGTTATGTCACTCAGGATTCGCGCTTGCTGCCTTGGATGACGGTGGTAGACAACATCAGATTGCCTCTTGATATTAGGAAAGTTGCTCGGAAAGAGCGGGACAAGCTGGTTGAAGAATGGATTGCACTTGTTGGGCTTGAAGGCTTCGAGTCTGTGTATCCCTCGCAGCTATCCGGTGGTATGCAAAAACGATGTTCAATCGCCCGTACTCTAGTCTACGGTCCGGATGTGCTGCTAATGGATGAGCCTTTCGCCGCTGTGGATGCGATTACTCGAACAGTGTTGCAGCAAATCCTGCTTGATCTATGGAGCAATTATCAAAAGACGGTACTGTTTGTCACCCACGATCTAAACGAGGCACTCACTTTGGCCGATCGGATCATTGTCATGACAAAGCGACCAGGTCGGATCAAAGCTCAGATCGAAGTTTCCATTCAAAGGCCGCGGGACGTATTTCATGTTGCAGAGCTCCCGGAATTTACGAAGCTTCACCGCGAACTTTGGGACGTGTTCAGGTCTGAGATTGACGGGAGTCTGTCCCAGCCAGAGCGAGGTCAAGATTAAACGCAATATCGATGTAGGTAAATCGGGTAATTCGTACTGGGGGGTGTAAACATGGCGGTGTCGGCAGAGGGTGATACGATTCTCATGGGAAAGTCGACAACAGGTAGTGCGAGTCTCAAACGGCGGCCAAAAACCAGACGGTCGATTCGAATTGCACAAATAATATCCGTCATCGTGATCCTGGGTCTTTGGCAACTCGCTGACAACAGGCTTTTCCCGGACTATTTGATCAGTAGTCCATACAACGTGGTTCGCCGCCTGTTTTCTCTGCTTTCCACGGTTACGATGTGGCACAACATCGGCGCCACGGCCGAGGAGCTGGCTCTGGGATATCTGCTGGGGGTTGTGACGGGTGTCGCTTTCGGGGTGGGCTTGGCCTATTGGAGAGTCGCAGGGGCCACATTTGAGCCGTTGATCACGATCATAAATGGAATTCCAAAAATAGCACTTGCGCCTCTACTTCTGATTTGGTTTGGGCTGGGACTTGCGTCAAAAGTGGCTATCGCTTCGATGACGGTCTTTTTTGTGATGTTTTATAACTCATATTTGGGCGTTCGTTCCATGCCAAGCGAATTGGTGGAGGTGGTGAAGCTCATGGGGGCGAGTCGATCGGTAGTGCTTCGGAAAGTTGTTTTGCCGCAGATAAGCACACCGCTGGTAACCGGCCTGAGATCTGCAGTTCCTTTTGCAATGATCGGCGTCATAGTCGGTGAATTCATTGCTGCTGATGTTGGCGTTGGGTACTTTATCCGGAATTCGTCAGAGAATTTTGACTCTGCGAGTGTTTTTGCGGGAATTGTAGTGCTGGTTCTGATGATCATTGTCGGAACGGGGATCATAAGTATGTTTGAGCGTTGGATCATGCCGTGGAGAACGCACGAGGAAGAGTAGGTGCAGTTAATTTAGTGCAAATTAATAACTATTTAAGGGGGTAATGATGTTGTCATTGTCTGGTATTTCTTTGAAGTCGGGAGTTGAAGGGCTAGTGTTCCGCCGTCGGGCGGTTGGTGTCATTGTTTCGGTTTGTGCTGTTGCATTGAGCGCATGTGGGGGCAGCACGCCTGCGGCCCAGTCAAGCAGTGGTACTACTGCTGCCGGTAGTACCACGACAGCTCCGAAAGCACTAGTTCCAGCCACCATAGCGTTGGCGGTTAACGTGTTGGACCTAGCGCCCGTCGGGGTCGCCCAAAAGGAGGGCTTTTTTAAAAAGGAGGGAATTAACGCGACCGTAGAGGTGGTCCAAGGAAGCAGTGTTGCTGACTCTGCACTGGCTGCCGGTACGGTTCAGTTCAGCGGAGTCTCTTCCACCGCGGCAGTGTTGGCGGATGCCAAGGGATTGCCTCTTGAATCTGTAGTTTCCTGCAACATAGGCAACACTATCCAAATTTTCGTGAGCAAAAAGTGGCTTGCCAGCCACCCGGTATCCGCTTCGGCCACCACGCAGGAGAAATTAGCCAGCCTCAAGGGGGCGACGGTTGGTGAGTTGTCGTCATCGGATGTTGCGGTTTACAAATTAGCCGCCAAGGACGGTGGTTATAGTTATTCGCAATTCCACACGATTTCCTTTACCGGCCAGGCAGCGGCAGCAGCGGCCCTGAAAAATGGTCTAATAGACACCTTTGCCGCATCACCGCCAGCAACGGCCCAACTGGCCGCAGAAGGACTTGGGTCCGTTCTAATCGGTGTCAGTTCGCTTCCCCTTGGGGCATCCCAAGAATATGATATCGTCTTGGCATCACGGACCTACGCACAAGCCCATCCTGACGTGGTAAAAGGCGTAGCAACGGCGATTGCAATGGCAGATAACTTTCTAACCGATCACCCAAACCAGGCTGTTCCAGTGTTAGTTTCGCTTTTCCCGGGCTTCACTGCCTCTGAGCTTAAGACGAGTCTTGCGGAAACAGTTTTCTCGAAAAACGGACTCGTGACACAAAGCAACTGGAATGATGCGATCCAATGGAACGTCGAGACGGGGGCAATTCCAAGCGGTTCTACTGCCAAGGAAGGGGTCGTTTGGACTAACCAGTACATCGACACCGCGGCCTTGGGTTAACGAATAATTTAAGGCTGTTCATTCGATAAGAATCGGGTACTTAGTTAATTTCGACAAATCACTAGAAGGAGATGGGAAATCAAATGGTTTCTTGGCCTGGTGGCAAATCCATTGCAGTAGGTCTCATAATACCCTGGGAAGTGTGGCCCGATGATCTCGGTACTCCCCATTCTCACCAGCGGGCTTCCCAACGACCGGTTCCCCCCGAGGCGGTGTATCCCCGGGACATGTGGGCCGTGCTTGACCACCAGTACGGTGAGACGCAGGGCTTGGCCAGAATTCTGAACATATTCAGAGATTACGACGTGAAGGTTTCCTTTGTGGCAAACGGGAAACGCGTCGAAATGAACCCTGAGCTCGCTCTCAAAGCGCAGACACTTGGGCATGATATGGGCAGTGAGAACTACATTCACAGTTATCCGGTTATGTACGATGAGGAGGGTGAAAGAGAGACGCTGAGGGCGACGGTGAATGCTTTTTCAAAAGTGTTGGGCGCGCCTCCGACTGGCTACATTTCACCGGGACACAGATCAACTCCAAACACAGTTCCACTTCTGATGGAATTGGGTTTCGGTTGGGATGCCGACTTTCAGCAGGACGACGTTCCATTTGTGGTGAGAGATGGTGACCGGTCTCTTGTCTGCATGCCGTATGCCCACATCAGCGACTACCATTCTTTCATGACTACGGGAAGAACACCAGGTCAAGTTCTTGAGATGCTGATAGATGAATTCGATGTTCTAAGGAGTGAGGGATTGCGCGGTGATCCAAAAATGATGGGGTTTGCTATTCACCCATACATGTGCCACGGATTCCGATCAAAGATTATCGAGCGTTTCATCGATCACGTCAAGGCGTGTCCAGATGCCTGGATCGCCACCCGCAGCGAGATCGCAAGCTGGGTCCTGGCGCATCCTAACCAGTTTGAGCAGGCAAGTCTCGGCGATATTCGAGCCCTTTATCCACCAACTTGAGCTCCCGGACAAGCCTGGTTGCAGAACTCGATCAAAAGCTCACTCAGGAACAGGCGTAGCAACGGTCAGGGTATTGAATATGTTGGCAAGTTAGATTTGGGAGATGATGTACGAAGAGGTGAGCTGATTCGGACTCTGATTAATGGGTGATTGAAGGAGTTCGAACCCTCACTTGAATAGGTGAGGTCAAATAACAGACAGTGCAATAGCAGTTGAAGACGAAAATGTGAATACTGCCTAGTTGAGTAACAAAGCTACCGGAATCCTAACGAGTTGCGGTAAGGTTGGCTGTTGGGCGTGTTCAGAATCAGGCCGGGACTGCTATTGCGATTCGTCAAAGGCGGGATGGTTCTCTGATGGCAGTTGAGTTACCTTTATTTGGACGGGCTGTAATTATCACCGGGGCTGGCAATGGTCTGGGTGAAGCTATGGCATTGGCGTTGGCCGCGGCTGGTGCGTCAATAGTGGCGGTGGACAAAGACCAAGGGGCGGTCGATGCTTTCGCGCGAAGAGCCGGGGATCGGGTTGTGCCGGCTCGGGCTGATGTGACCAGTGGTCGTGACATGGAAGAAGTTGTCGATCTGTGTTGCGATCGCTTCGGGCATATCGACGTTGTAGTCTGTAACGCGGGAATTGGAATGGCCTCGATTCGGGCTGATTACCACACTAATCCAATTAAGTTTTGGGAGATTGACTCCGAAATAGTCGGGCATTTTTTGGACGTAAATACTGTTGGTGCATTTCGTTTGGCAAGGGCAGCTGTGCCGCGAATGCTAGAACAGGGATCCGGAAGAGTGGTGAGTGTGACTACTAGTCTTTCGACGATGATTCGTAAAGGGAATTGCCCGTATGGCCCATCCAAAGCTGCGCATGAAGCGCTGGCTTCAATTATGGCTGGAGATCTTGAATCGAGTGGAGTAACGGTGAATGTGTTAGTTCCTGGGGGCGCGGCCGACACTGCACTTGTGCCCGACGGTGAGGGAATTGTGCGATCAAAATTGGTAAAGCCTGCGGTTATGGGCCCTCCTATAGTTTGGCTTGCGTCAAGAGAGTCCGATGGTGTTACTGCGAGACGGTTTATAGCCAAAGATTGGGATACGTCTTTACCTGCCGAAGAGGCTTCAAGACTATGCAGTGCTCCGATTGCGTGGGGCATGGATAACTGAGAGTAGCTGGTAATGAGACCGAGAGAGGTGTGGTACTAATGGAATTACAGGACTATCTCCGAGATGAAATACTTGAGGAAGCCGATTTGGGCTATATCTCCGAGGAAGAGAGAAATCGTCGGTTGACTGTTTTTGACAAGGCTTTGGCCAGCGCGATGAGCGACCATTTGGTCGCCGCAAAGCTAAGCGCGGAGACTTCCGCTAAGGAGACTCAAGTGGAAGTAGTGGACGGCAACATAGTCGCCTGGCGAGCCCGGGCGAAGGGTAATGAAGCTGATGTGCTGGCCTACTGTGCCAAGCCCAAAGAGGGTAGATCGCTACCTGGCGTAATTGTGATCCATGAGAATAAGGGACTTGTACCTTATGTTGAAGATGTGGCAAGGCGTTTTGCGAAGGAGGGGTTCGTAGCTGTGGCGCCTGACCTTTTGTCCCGCAGGGGCGGCACTCAAGCATTTGCGGATCCTGCAGATGCGACAACGGCGCTGGGTACTATAGGGCGCGAGGAATTGGTCGAAGATCTGATATCAGCCGTGTCCCTTCTCGCAGCCGACGAATCGGTACAGGCTGACCGAATCGGAGTTGTTGGCTTCTGCTTTGGAGGCGGAATGGCTTGGCGGCTCATAACCAAGGATTCCCGACTTAAGGCAGCGGTGCCTTTTTATGGTCCGAATCCGCCATTAGAGGATGTTCCAAATATTGCCGCCAAGATTCTGGCCATTTATGGCGGATTAGACGAGAGAATCAATGCCGGGATAGACGAGATTGAAGCTGCGACCACAGAGCATAAGAAGGTATTTGAAAAGATCATTTATCCGGGTGCTCAACATGCGTTCCACAACGACACTAACCCCGATCGATATCATCCCGAGGCAGCTGTCGATGCCTGGCAGCATACGCTTCAATGGCTGCGACGCTGGCTGTAGTTCCTTTATTGCAAAGGTGTCGATGGCTCTGTTGAGCCAGCCAATTGCGGTTCGGCTCGCCTGCGGTTACTATCCAGTCAGATTTATGGGTATTTGAACCGGAACCCCGAGCAGCTCAAACTCATGTACATTTCATTCTGGCCGCGGGGTGGCAGTGGCCTGGCTTGAGTTGATGACAGTAATGACAAACCCGGGTAATAGCTACCTTACGGTCAGATTCGAGAGGCTCCTGGCTTAGGCTGCACTAAACCGAAGATCAACTTCCAACGAATAAACGGCTGCTTGTTTGACCAGGTTAGGGGCCTTGAGTCGTGAAAATTACATGACTTCGGTAGTCATGTGCCAAAGGTTATACCTAGTCACCGCCTATTTCAGTTTCCATGAAGGTGAAATGCGGACTAGGACGTCGCTAATAAGCCAGTTTGTGAATTTAGGCATACCCTGCTGTTTTGACCACAGTCTGTATCAAAGTGACATGGGGGCCATAGCCATCAGCGAGATTGATCAGGCGAGCAAGTCAAAATGTAATTACTTGCAGCCAGCGGAGTAAAATACTTGCTCCGATTTATTGCCGGGACGAGTTCGAGGTCATCTTGGCCAACATTTTGGTCCCCGGGCTAAACCTACTGAGTTTGGATGTGCTGGAATTTTGAAATGCCTTTTTGGGAAATTTTCCATAACGTGGTGAAACGGATGGAGTATTATTTTGGGCGGTTGAACCGATCGCTTGCGGCGCTCTAACGTAGGATCTTCCAGGTTTTAGGAAGCTTTACCGGAATTTGGAGGTAGTCGGATGATTGTTCCTGCGATTCGAACTCTTAATTTGTCCAAGCGTTACGGTTCTACTGATGCGTTATCTGACCTGAACCTTGAAATCCGCCCAGGAGAGGTATTCGGATTTTTGGGTCCAAATGGAGCTGGTAAAACAACCACGATCCGGTTGCTTTTGGGTTTGATACAGCCTACAGGAGGAAGGGCAGAAATATTCGGACTGGATTGCCATCGAAGTTCGATGGAGGTTCACAGAAGGATCACATACGTGCCTGGTGAAGCCGGACTATGGCCGACTCTCACGGGAGAGGAGACCCTGCATCTACTTGGAAGGATTCACGGTCGCATTGACGAGGCGTACAGGGACGTTTTGATCCAAAGATTCCAACTTGATTCGTCACGAAAAATACGGGCCTACTCCAAAGGCAACCGCCAAAAAGTCGTGCTAATTGCGTCACTCATGGCCCGTCCGGACCTTCTGATTCTTGACGAACCCACTTCGGGACTTGATCCCCTCATGGAGCACGAATTTCGTCATAGTGTTGATGAGGCCAGGGAACGCGGACAGACAGTGTTTTTGTCATCTCACATTCTGAGCGAGGTTGAGGCGTTATGTGATCGTGTTGGTATTCTGCGCCAGGGTCGCCTCATAGAGATGGGCACGCTTTCAGACATGCGCCATCTGTCGGTGAAGACGTTGGAGGCCACCTTCAATGGTGAAATTCCCGACCTATCAAAAATTCCGGGGTTGAAGTCTATTCGACAAGATGGCCGCCGGGTCAGTGTACAAGTCAAGGGATCTATGAAGCCGCTGCTGGAGGTTTTGGCAGACGCCCAGGTAACCGATCTGACAAGCCGCGAACCGTCGCTTGAAGAGCTGTTTCTGTCACTTTATGGTGATGGTAAAGATTTGGAAGCAAATGATGCCAGTGCAGGCAGATGATGCTTTTATGAAATCGGAGACATCTTGTAATAGGTTCGACACCGTTATCGTCCGTCGAACTCTGCGTTCCGCTCTTCCCTCTTCAGTCTTATGGGGGGTGGTTTTCGGTTGTATGGTGGCTTTCACCGCCCTGAGCTATTCGACGATCTATAGGACCCAGACAGATAGAAATAGTTTGGCTTCCGCATTCGGTGCAAATATCTCCACCAGCGCACTTTTTGGTCCGGCACCGCAGCTGCAAACTGTAGCCGGCTTTACCGTCTTCAAGGTTTGGTTGACCATCAGTATCATTGGCGGCATTTGGGGACTGCTTATTAGTACCAGGCTCCTTCGTGGCGAGGAAGAATCCGGACGGTGGGAGTTGCTCCTGATGGGTCGCGCAACCCGGCGAGGAGCGGCTGCTCAAGTGATCTTGGGGCTGTCAGGCGGAGTGATAGTGGTGTGGCTATTCACGGCTCTGATCACAGTAGTGGCAGGTAAATCTCCCGATGTAAATATTGGAGTTCAGCCGGCATTGTTTTTCTCTCTCTCCCTGGTGGTTACCACGCTTATGTTTATTGCCGTTGGAGCTTTGGCCAGTCAGTTGGCTGCTACCCGTCGACAGGCGGCGACTTACGCGTCCTGGGTATTAGGCGTTAGCTATGCACTTAGGATGGTGGCTGATTCCGGAGGTGCTCTCCATTGGCTAATTTGGGTGTCACCTCTTGGATGGGTGGAGCAGCTACAGCCACTTGTATCATCCTACCCGATCGGACTGGCGCCGATTTTTGCCTTCACTATTGTTCTTGTAATTGTGAGCTTGTACCTGGCGGGCTTGCGGGATCTTGGTGCCAGCATGGTCGGTGATCATGATCATTCAGAAGCAAATTTCTCATTTCTTTCGGGAAGCATGGGTCTGACTATTCGCCTTGAGCGTTCGTTGATCATATCCTGGGCTGTCGCCCTAGCTGCAACAGGGCTTATCAGCGGTTTTATTGCTGACGCAGCAGGCGGGACGCTGTCACAGTCTTCGGTTCAGACTGTGTTTACCAGACTTGGAGCATCTGGTACAGGTATCGAAACATTTCTCGGGGTGTCATTTCTGATGATGGGGGTATTGGTAGGCTTTGTTGCCATAGGGCAGATTAATGCTGCTCAGGTCGAAGAGTCCGAGGGGCGCCTAGATCAGCTCTTGGTTCATCCACTCAAGCGGATTTGGTGGTTCGGTGGCAAATTGCTGGTAGCAACCTTGGTTTTGGTAACCATGGGAGTCATTGCCGGTATCTTTAGCTGGCTTGGCGCGGTACTTCAAAGTCCTAAAGTCTCGTTTTTTGCTTCTATCGGGGCCGGTCTAAATATAGTTGCACCGGCAGTGGCACTTTTGGGGGTCAGCGCTCTTGTCTTTGGAATATGGCCCAGAGCAACCACATTTGCCGGCTATGGAGTTTTGGCATGGTCGCTTCTAATTGAGATCGTTGGTGGTGTTGGTGCATTGAATCACTGGATATTTGACACCTCGTTATTCCATCAGATGGCAGCTGCTCCCGCAGTAAGCATCAACCTGACCAGCGATATCCTGATGGTACTGGGCGGGCTGGCGGCAGCACTGGCTGGGCTTGGGTTTTTTGTGCGGCGAGACATTTGCGGAAAATAGGGCGGTCAAAACTATCCCGCCGCCGCTTCTGGCTGGCTCAGATACTGCCTCCTTGCGGATAAATCCCGGAACTTCGCATTCCACATTCCATTTCAGTCTTTTCAAATATCACGCCAGCAAATCCGCCTTTTGCTAAATAGCATCTTCTGGCCAGTGGGTTGGCGATTTTTCTTGTGAATCTACCGGTTTGTTCTCGGCTTCAATGTGTGGTACCAATCTCTCCAGCCACCTGGGCATGTACCAGCTTTTCTCACCCAATATGCTCATGATTGCCGGTACCAGCAACAGTCTCACAACTGTTGCGTCGATCAGTACGCTTGCTGCAAGTCCGAGAGCCAACATCTTGATGACCACTTGATTGGATGTCACAAAGGCGCTGAAAACGCTGACCATAATCAGTGCGGCGGCTGTAATTACTCTGGCGGTGGATGCCAATCCAGCCGCTACCGCATACCCATTGTTTCGGGTTTCATCCCAGTATTCCTTGACGCGGGATAACAGAAAGATTTCATAATCCATCGAAAGTCCAAAGACAATGGCAAACATCATCATTGGAACATATGATTCGATTGGAACATTCTCACTTACGCCGATCCACCCGCGTCCCCATCCCCACTGGAAAATTGCAACTATTACTCCGTAAGCGGCACCAATGCTTATCAAATTCAACAATGCCGCCTTCACCGCAATAACGATGCTTCGAAAGCTTGCCATGATGATTAGGAACGCGGCGAGTACAACCACGGCGATGATTATCGGCAATCTGGATGCAAGAATCTGGTCAAACTGAATCTGGGCGGCAGTTCCACCAGTAACGTAAGCTTTGGCTCCCGTACCGGCGACAACGTTTGGCATCGTGGTGTCAACCAGAGTGGTGAAAAGTTTGCTGGTAGCTTGGTTTTGCGGACCGGTGTTGGGGATCACATTATCGATTAGGAGCTTGCCGTTGGGGGTGACAGTTGGCAAGCCAACTTTGGCGACATTGGTGGTTGCAGACAATTCCTTGTACATTTTTTGGCCCAAGGCCGCGGGAGGAACTTTGGATCCCGCAAGGTCGACAACAATCAGCAAGGTTCCGTTGGTACCTTTTCCAAAACCATTTGACATCAGGTCGTAGGCTCTCTTGTCTGTGAAACTGGTCGGATCAGCTCCATCTCCGACATGGCCGATGTGGATCGACAACAGTGGTACGGTGAGGATGCCCATCACAAAAAGCCCTCCAATAAGGAAAAGCCACGGTCGTTTGCGGACCTTTTGCGCATATCTGTTCCAGCCGTCAGACTCGCCGCTTGATTCTGCAACCGGCCTGCGGAAACTGTACCTGTCTATCCTGCGTCCGAGCAGCCCCAAGCCTGCTGGAACGAGCGTAATTGCTCCGGCGGCAGCAATGATAACTCCGAAGATTGCTGCCACGCCAAGTCGTCCGATGAAGGTGATCCCCGACGTATATAAGCCCAAAAGAGCGATGGAAACACTCGTGGCTGCAATCAGTACCGCTTTTCCGCTGGATTTGGCGGCGCTTCCGGCTGCAGTGACCGGATCTATTCCATTAATAATGCTTTGCCTGAATCTTGTGGTGAGGAATAGGGCATAATCAATCCCTACTCCAAGGCCGATCATGATCGCCAATGTAGGAGATGCGGTTCCAAAGGTCACTACGGACGCAATGATGCCTAACAAGCTGACACCGATTCCCACGCTGATTAACGCAGTTGCAAGTGGCAACAACGTGCCTGCGATACTACCAAAACTGACCAGAAGCACTAAAAGTGCTACAAGGAATCCAATTCCCTCGGACCCTAAGCCCGCTGGTATTGGTCGTGTGAGCTGGTCTAAACCGCCACCGTATTCGACCTCAATCCCAGCATTAACCATCGGCCTTGTTGCTCTATCCAGATTTCCAAGGTATTTGACTCCAAGTGACAGCGGCAGTTTTGAGAATTGGATATCGAAATAGGCGGTCCTTTGGTCTTTTGAGATTGTTTGTGATCCTGGCAAAAGGGGATCAGAAACTGACAGGATATCGGGAAGCTTAGCCAAATTCGCGTAGCTCGTCTGGATGACCGCCCTTTGCTGTGTAAGTGCCATTTTTGAACTGTGAATTACTATTAGTCCGGAAAATCCTGCAGCGCTCTTGTCATTTTGCGATAAAAGGTTTAATCCTTGAGCCGTCTGGGTGCCGGAGATATCGACGTTGTCTTGGTATATCCCTCCGAGAGCTTTGTTTGAGATGACGACGAGAATCAAGAGAAGTATCCATGTACCTATTACTAGGAGGGGATTGCGGGCCGAGGATTGCCCGATTCTTTCTAGACCGTGAACTTTGTTGTTCTTCACCTGGCACTCCTGTTCAAGTCCTCGGTATGGAATCTCGATTCAATAATCTGCTCAACGACAGAATCAAGTATATCCAGCCAAATTACATTATGGCATATATGCCACTTGGCATATATGCCATAATGTTAAATGAGTTGGAACTCAAGTGTTAGAATGGTTAGTCATGGAGGGTACGCAAGAACATGGACGACGGGAGCGAAAGAAGGCCGATACTCGAAGGGCCTTGCTATCGGCGGCCAGGAGTCTCTTTGATGCACAAGGATTTTCCGGCACCACCGTTCAACAAATTGTGGACTTGGCGGATGTGTCTGATAGGACATTTTTTAGATATTTCCAGTCAAAAGAGGATCTGCTGCTACCGGATATTGCCGGTTTTTTGGATCGTATCGCCATGGAGTTCGAGGCGGCTCCGTCGAGCGATCACCCATTAGGGGCTCTTCTTCGAGCTGTTGAAGCGGTACTGCGAGACGATGCTGCGCAGGGAAATATCCTTATGTTGCCGCTTCGAGAGCCATGGAATGAGAGCATGACTGCAAGAACGGTCAAAGTGTTCATTGATTGGGAGCAAAGTCTTGCAGGAATCATGGGAGACAAGATTCGCCTTCTCGATCCAGGCATCAGTGATCTTGATCTGTTTGCGGGTGTTATGGCCAGGTGTGGAGTGGCGGCGATGAGGTCTACGCTCTGGACGCTTCGGGATTTGGGTGGGAATCGTCTTTCCGGTCTAGATGACTCGATTCGTCTTCTTCGTCGCGCATTTGAGCTTATAGAGCCAATAGGGTCGTTGTCGGCTAATAGTTAATTTGATACGAATTGGCTTTCCGGAGGCAGGCTTGGGCCGCGAAATATGTGAAACATGCATTCTGGATGCCTACGGGGGACTCTGGCCCTACTTGTTAGAAATATTTTGATGGCCAGGTAAATCCTGGTACGGTGTCAAGAGGTCTCGTCGTCTGAGAAAGTATCTGCTACTTCGGGGTTTTCGCTTTCGATAATATGTACTTTGGGGATGTGTGGTTCTATATGTCCAAAGAACCGGCTGTAAAGTATCGCGCTCAATATCTGAAATCCGGCACCCAGGAAAAACGGTATTTCCAGATATCCATTTTCGAAAAGGCCACCGGCAATCGGCGGGCTGGCGGATGCCGCAAGCCGGCGAACCACTCCAGTGAATCCGGATGCGGAGGCTCTTTCTTCAGAAGGAAATAGCCCCATTGTAAATGATTGGCGAACCGGCGTCGCCATCATGGTGGCAGCAGTTCGCAGGATCTGAAATACCACTGCGATCAAAAACGTCGGCGAGAGCGCAGTTGCAACCATTAGTCCGGCGGCGATGATCCTGGTTAAAACGATTGTACTAACGGAGCCGACTCTGCCGGCCATGACCGCTGCCGGCCATACGCTACCTGCAGAAAGCAGATAGCTCGCCATAAATAC
>JABEUP010000198.1 GCA_013044365.1 Acidimicrobiaceae bacterium | reverse complement strand
GACACCTTTTAAACCAACTTCTCTTGTCCTACGGTCAAGCACCCAGTTGGGTTTTCTGTCTTCAATTTCAATTAGTTTCATCTGTCCGCTCATAGTTCATATTATGAGCTACGGTAGTGACAATTAATAGATTGACGCCGGAGTTTGTAAGGCAAACCGCTACGTGGCGGGTTTAGATTTCCTGAGAATTTTTGTCGAAAACCTCAGTATCGGTGATGTCCGCGCTCTCTGGGCTGTCCTTACTGTCAGCGGTCATCTTGAGTACTTTGGCTTTCTTGGAATTAGGTCCGTATACAGGAGACCCGAATCCCTCATCAATTAGAGCTGCGACTTCGCTCCCATCGATAGTTTCTTTTTCCAATAAGGCATTTGCCACTAGTTCAAGGCCTTTTTGATGAACCTTAAGGAGCTGCATTGCCCTATTTTCTTGCTCTCTTAGGATTCTGTCCATTTCTTCATCAATGATTTTCGAAGTATCTTCGGAATAATCACGGCTATGCATGAGGTCTTCGCCTAGAAATACCATTCCTTGTGACCCCCACGCCCTTGGACCTATCCTGTCGCTCATGCCCCACTCTCTAACCATTTTTCTGGCAAGTTCAGTATTTCCAACCAAGTCGTTGTTGGCGCCTGTGGAGAGGTCGCCGTAAATGAGCATTTCTGCGGCACGTCCGCCCATCCGCACTACCAGCGAATCGTCTATATATTCTTTGGGGTAGATATGGCGTTCTTCAACAGGAAGTTGTTGAGTGACACCCAGGGCCATGCCAGTAGGGAGAATAGTGACCTTATGCACTGGGTCTGCGTTTGGCAGCACATAAGCCAGAACTGCATGGCCGCCCTCGTGATACGCAACACGCTCCTTTTCCTCATCGGAAAGTACCAGCGATTCTCGTCGCTGCCCCATGAGAACCCGGTCTCTCGCAGCTTCAAAGTCTTCCATGTGGATTTCTGGGGACGATCTTCTCACGGCGTACAGGGCTGCTTCATTAACTAGATTGGCCAGGTCGGCGCCGCTCATACCAGGGGTTCCACGGGCTACTACGCTCAAGTCGACGTCGTTAGCAATCTTTTTGCCCTTGCAGTGCACCTTTAAGATTGGGAGCCTTTCCTCCAGGTCAGGTAGGGGTACGACGATCTGACGATCAAACCTGCCTGGCCTTAATAGCGCGGGATCAAGGATATCTGGCCGGTTGGTAGCCGCCATGATTACGATTCCCTCGGAAGTGTCGAATCCGTCCATCTCGGATAGCATCTGGTTCAGCGTTTGCTCTCTCTCATCATGTCCTCCGCCGAGTCCTGCACCGCGCTTTCTTCCTATGGAGTCGATTTCATCGACGAATATGATGGCCGGAGCCTGTTTACGGGCGGTCTGAAACAGGTCTCTCACCCGTGAGGCGCCAACTCCCACGAACATTTCCATAAAATCAGAACCGGTCACACTCAAGAATGGGACTCCTGCTTCTCCTGCCACAGCCCGAGCCAGCAATGTCTTTCCAGTACCCGGCGGACCCACAAGGAGTATTCCTTTTGGTACCCTTGCCCCAATTTCGCTGAAACGTTGGGCATTCTTGAGGAAATCGACCACTTCAGAAATCTCAAGCTTGACTGACCCGTAGCCGGCGACGTCATCGAAGGTGGTCCTAGGTCTCTCGGTGGAGTAGACCTTGGGTTTGGATTTTCCGATGGACATTATTCCGGACATTTGTCCTTGGGCTTTGCGATTCATGTAGGCAAAAAAGCCGAAAATTAGCAGTAAAGGGATTGAGTATTCCAGTAGCACGATAAAGAGATTTGAAGAAGGGGTCTCGAAGGAGGTGTTGACGCCCTCGTTCCTCAATTGAGTAATGTCTGAGGTGATGAATGGCTGGGGACCGTTGACGGTAAACGCTGTTCCGTCAGACAATTTGCCGGTAATCTTACCGTTGACGTTGTTTATCTGTGCTGAAAGCACATGCTTTGATTGTGCGTCCTGTAGAAATGTATCGTAACTAAGTTGTTTTGTTGTCTGCGGAGTAAATACCGACGCATAAACGAAGGCCGCTGCCAGAAGTGTCACTAATACAAGTACAATCCAGCGCCAACTTTGGTCTGGTCCGGTGGGCAGGATCTTGTTACCTTTGATATTTCCGCGGGGGGGCTTTTCGGGCATTTGACGACTCATATACCCTATGTTAGGCGTACAAAGGAAATAAATGATTAAAAGATTGGCGAAGCCAGTTCATTTTAAGACTCCGTTCGATCACCCTCGGCGCTTTGGTTGGTCGCAGCACGGGCTATTCTCGTGAAGGTGAATCAGTGGGAGCCGACTCCGCATCAAGATAGTTTGAGAGGAATCAATGCACTTTCAGTTGCAGTTGTCGGCTTTCTGGTGGGCTATCTATTAGCAACAATTTATGTGTTGGTCGAACTAACATTAACCAATGCGCCGGCTACCGCAACTCCGTCAAACTCTTTTGGTGCGCTGATAGCGAATCTGCTCGGCCTGTGGACAGGTCTGTTGGCGGCGGTGATTTATGCCTCGAAGAAGAGGGGTACAGGTTCTCTTAAGTTAGATTTTGGCCTTAAGGGAATCATGCTGCAGGATCTGGTGATCGGTATTCCAGTTGGAGTGCTGGGTCAGCTGGTGATAATCCCAATTCTTTATTATCCCTTCGAGCATTTCGTGCCAAATCTGTCTCAAAAACTGAGCCAGCCAGCACAGACCATTACCGGCTTGGGACACGGTGGCGGATTTTTAGTACTGGCATTGTTTTTGGCAGTTGGTGCGCCTATAGTCGAGGAACTATATTTTCGCGGGCTCCTTCTGGGCTCGTTGAAGCATAGATTTTCTAGGCTGCCCGAGTCGGCGTCGTCCTTTCTTGCTGCGATAATTTCCTCAGTTTTGTTCGGATTGGCACATGGGGAACCGTTGCAGCTACTCGGACTTGCTTTTTTCGGACTCATATTGGCTGCGCTGAGATTAAAGTTTGGCCGGTTAGGCCCTGGCATGTTTGCGCATGGTGCATTCAATGCCGTGACCCTAATAGCTCTGATCAAGATCCACTAAACATGCTTCAACCAAAGGACATGATTTGAAAGGTGCGTTTCGTTGTCTGATTTAATCGGGCATGATGGATGGGTGCAATCGATAAGGCAGAAAGTCAGAACTGCAAGTGCCGACCAGAGGTCCTCGGTTATTGACAGAGTTTTCATTGGGCTAGCTCTGATCTTTGTCATATGGCAGCTTCATCCATCTCTCATCCTCTCAAATACCACTACCACCGGCGGGGACACGGGTGCCCACTTCATTGTTCCCTGGCTCGCTGAGCATGAGGTTTTTAATCATTTTCGTCTGACGGGTTGGAGCAGTGCGTGGTATGACGGATTTCCGCTGCTCGGTTTTTATTTTCCACTGCCTTCCATGCTGGTTGCGCTTCTGAATATCTTCGTCACATATAACGTCGCATTCAAACTTATAACGGTCCTTGGTTCGCTTATTTTCATACCAAGTCTCTACGTACTGGGTAAGAAATTTGAGCTTCCAAGGCCGATCCCACTTTGTTTGTCATTGGTTGGAGTCGGCTATCTTTTCGATACCAGCTATACAATCGACGGCGGCAATCTGGCGTCCACGTTGGCTGGAGAATACTCATTTTCGTTATCTCTTGCTCTAGGCATTTTGGTGGTATCGATAGCTGCAAAGCGGGGATTGACCAGGAGAGATATGGGGCTTGGAGCGTTAATATTTGCACTGGCGACTCTGGCCCATATACTTCCGTCGTTTTGGGTTGGGCTTGCATTGTTATTGCTGATTGTGCTTAAGCGCATATATCAAAAGAGCTGGTCCGACATGCCTTATACAATTGGATTAGTCTTTCTTGCTGGATTAGTTACTGCATTTTGGGCAATCCCGTTTGCTCTTAGAATCGCATACTCGACCTCTATGGGCTGGTCGAAGGTCACCACATACTCTTCCAGTTTGTTTCCCCATTCTCTGCGGCCATGGCTGGTTATGGCAGTTTTAGGCGTGATTTTTTCATTGTGGAGAAAGCAGATGCTTGGGGTACTTCTGGCTTTGCTGGGTATTCTTTCGATTGCGGCATTTATTTTTCTCCCTAATAGCGCTGTATACAACGCACGGGCTTTACCATTTTGGGTCCTTTCCCTATATACCCTTTCCGGGTTATTCCTGGGGAACATGGGGATTCTGTTTGGTGCTGCTTACAGGCGCTCAAGACTTTTGTGGTCTGCCTCACGAGTTGCAGTGAGCACCGATACTGAAGCTGAGGAAAATATTGGATTCGAGGAGGGATTGTACACCGTTCCGAGCTCATTGATAGGCCTTGAACTCGAAGCAAAAGAAATTGCCACCGTTCTGACACCGCAAGTTCCCGCTGTTCCAAAAGAACCGAGGTGGTTCAGTTCCAGCAATATGAATTTGGGACCTCGGGGCCAGTTCGTGGTAGCGGCACTAGTTTCGGTTGTGGTATTCCTGATATCGGGGTTGGGTCTATTCAATCCAGTTTCCTGGTTGCCAATACATCCAACCCAAAGTTTCGTGCCTTCCTGGATCAGATGGAATTACACCGGCTATGAAGGAAAAGCGGCATATCCTCAGTACCGCGAAATCATGGCTGCTATGCAGAAGATAGGGAAGCAGTACGGTTGCGGGCAGGCGATGTGGGAATACAACTCCCAAGAGAATTCATATGGAACGCCGATGGCGCTCATGCTCCTGCCTTATTGGACAAATAGCTGTATCGGATCAATGGAAGGGCTGTTTTTCGAATCATCTGCCACCACACCGTTCCATTTTGTGAACCAGTCTGAGCTTTCGGCTAATCCATCTGATGCAATGTCGGGCTTACCGTACAACGGTTTGAATGTAGCTCTTGGAGTACAGCATCTGCAGTTGTTGGGCGTTCGGTACTATATGGCGTTTTCTCCCAATATTGTGGCACAGGCTAACCAGGATCCGCAATTGCAAAGGATCGAAACGATACCAGCGGTGGAGCCGACGGCGGGTTTGAAGTCGGTTCTTGGGTGGACTTGGAACATTTACCTCGTCAAGAACTCTTCCAAAGTGGTGCCATTAAGTAGTTGGCCGGTGGTTCTTAATGGTGTTAAGCCTAACCAGGCCTCCTGGCTAAAAGGTGTTATGGCCTGGTATGACAATCCGAAGCTATGGTCAGTGCTACCCGCCCAATCTGGTCCTCCGAATTGGACTAGGGTAGCAGTGGGATCGACGAATTTTCCCTCAAATCCAGTGAATCCGGTCACGGTAAGTAATGTTGATCAAAACAATTCGTCAATTTCATTTAATGTGTCAAATGTGGGATCTCCCGTGCTTGTCAAGATTTCCTACTTTCCGAATTGGCAGGTGAAGGGTGGGCAAGGTCCTTATAGGGTAGGGCCCAACCTGATGGTGGTCGTTCCGACTGCTAAGCACGTGGTTGTTTATTATGGAATGACTCCAATCGACTACATTGGATACGGCTTGACGCTTATTTCGGTAGTCATCGTTGTCACTTTGATAGTGAAGGACAACCGATCCAAGCACTTGTTGGTATCTGCCGACTAGAGTTAGTCTCCGCATGTCCATCTGGGCTACTTGAATTTGAATTAGGGCAAAGGTTCTGAGACATATGATTTCCGAAATATTTAAAGCATACGATGTAAGGGGCACCGTTCCCGACCAGCTTAATGACGATATCGCCCGAGCAATTGGTGCGGCCTTTGCGGTATTTTCCAAGAATTCCAAGATTGCAGTTGCCCGGGACATGAGGGTTTCCGGAGAGAATTTGAGCTCCGCTTTTATGGATGGTGCCAGAGATGTAGGAGTGGGAATTATTGACTTAGGTCTCGGATCTACTGACATGCTCTATTTCGCCTCCGGTGCGCTGGGTATGCCAGGGGCCATGTTTACTGCCTCGCATAATCCGGCAATATATAACGGCATAAAGTTGTGTCTATCGGCTGCGCGACCGATCAGTTCGGACAACGGGCTGGTGGACATAGCGGAACTTGCTCAGAACTTCATTGATGACGGTATCCCAACCGCCCCAAAGCATGGTTCGTATGAACAAAAGGAGATGCTGACAAAATTTGCAGAGCACGTACGTTCTTTTATCAAGGTTGAGAATCTAAAGCCTCTGAAAGTCATAGCAGATACGGCAAATGGTATGGGTGGATTGGTGGTGCCGGCCGTGTTTTCAGCTCTTCCATTTCAGCTGGAGGTACTGTTTCCAGAACTGGACGGAAATTTCCCAAATCATCCCGCCGATCCTATCCAACCAGAGAATCTAATCGATTTGAAGCAGCGGGTTATATCTGCTGGAGCCGATATCGGATTGGCGTTTGACGGGGATGCCGACCGTGTATTCCTGGTGGATGATCAAGGCCAGACAATTTCCGGATCGACCACCACCGCTTTAGTTGCTAAGACCCTTGTATCAAAGTTTCCCGGAGCGAAAATTCTCTACAACTTAATTTGTTCGAAATCAGTCCCTGAAATCATTGCTGAAAATGGGGGAATACCGATTAAAACCCGGGTTGGACACAGTTTCATCAAGACTGTGATGGGTGAAACAGATGCCCTATTTGCTGGTGAACATTCTGGGCATTACTATTTCAGGGATAATTTTCGTGCAGATTCTGGATTGATCGCGGCACTGATGGTACTTGAAGTATTGTCTTTATCGGACGAGCCATTGTCCCATCTTAGAAAAGAGCTTGAGCGTTATTCGGCTTCTGGCGAGGTCAACACAAAAGTTCAAAATGTGAATAATGTTTTGGCTTTTCTTGAGAATGCCTACCAGGGACGGGGCAAAATGGATCATATGGACGGGCTTACTGTTGATTTGGGTGATTGGTGGTTCAACGTGCGTCCTTCCAATACCGAACCTCTTCTCAGACTAAATCTTGAGGCCAAATCCGACTTGGAGGTGGCGTCAAAGGTCCAGGAAGTCCTAGCCGTTATTTCCAAAGCTGATTCTGAAAGGAAATAGAGTGACACTGGACCCCAAACTTTTGGAGATTCTGGTCTGCCCGATAGACAAGGGGGAGTTGTTGTATTTCCCTGAGGAGGATACCTTATATAACCCGAGGCTCAAGCGACGCTACTTTGTTAAGCAGAACATTCCCGTCATGCTTGTCGACGAATCTCAAGAGGTAGATGATGAAGAGCACGAACGGTTGATGGCGTTGTCTAAGAATTTCTAGTCTTAGCAAGTTCTATTCAATTCAGAAAAATTTAAGTTTGAGGTATCTGCATGTTCGAACAGGTTTTGGATTCATCTCATATGTGGGAATATACAGCCGGTCTTCCCGAACAGGTGGCATTAGCTGCCGCCAACGCGACGGCTACTCCGGGACTTCCCTATAAGCACGAGATAGAAAATGTTGTAGTGTTGGGAATGGGTGGATCGGGTATAGCCGGCGACGTGTTGGTAGCGGTGGCGGCGCCTTTCATGTCAGTTCCTGTGGCGGTGGTGAAGGCGTATACCATTCCAGCGTTTGTAGGACCTGGCTCACTGGTATTTGCTATCTCTTTTTCAGGCAACACTGAAGAGACGATCGACGCGGCGGGCGAAGCCTTGAGGCACGGTGCGCGAGTCGTGTTCGTGACCTCGGGGGGAGAGTTGGCGCAGATCGCTCGTGATGCTGGCGAGCCGCTAATAAATGTTCCAAGTGATATTCCTCAACCACGTGCCGCAATTGGCGCTATGTCGGTTCCGCCGCCTGTCGTCCTGTAGGAAATCTGATTGTTTCCCGGCGCTACACACTGGATCGATCTTGCGGTTGCGCAGCGGCAAAGAAGGCGGGACGCACTGATCCAACCG
>JABEUP010000197.1 GCA_013044365.1 Acidimicrobiaceae bacterium | reverse complement strand
TGGGAACTGGTTCGCGAAGCGCTCAACTTCGCGTCCTTACTGTTGTAAAACAGAGTTCTCAGGGGTTGCCCAATGGCCTCTGTGCATTATTCAGGTGTATTCCCGATATCCTGGATGCATGAAATAGACGAGCCGCCTGAACGTATGCTCGCCATAGTAAACAGGCTTGCCAAGATAGTCCGGCACAAACCATGTCTCCGCGTCCGGTTTCTCCAGTAGAAAAGTTTCATAAGCAATGGTGCCACCTACATACAGTCCTACACGAATACCGTTGTCCTTCAGTTTTCGAGAAAGCACTTGGGCATCCTCAATGTGCTCTCTCTCGGCTTCCAGTCCAAATCCCTTAAAGAAGTGAATTATGCCGAGTGTAATACCCGCCTCTTTCAGTGCCTTCATTGTCGCATTCGAACTTTGTTGTCGATAGAGATCCCCGAGCCACGTACTCGTTCCACCTCTTCTCTTCTGGTAGAGAGGAAAGTCATCCCAACATCCCGCCATAATAATCGGTGTTTTATGAAGCCAATCTGGCATAGCAGCAGCATGATCTTGCGGCGCTGACCTGTCTTCTGATAGTAGAGGCGAGATCATCTCAGACCGGGCCGAATAGATTCCCGCAGCAATGCTAGTCCCCAAGAATTCTCGACGATTCATCGTTTTGCTTTCCTCCGTACCGCTTTGTCTTGCCCGCTGCTAGATCACGCTGCTGATAACGTTTATGAAACATCTCATACCCGCTCGGAATTGAATAGCCTCCGCCTCACGTCCAAAGATCGTCGTCGTGCCTTATTCAGAGGTTGGGTTCCGGCTTCCATGGGCTAGGTCGAGCCAGAGAGAGCTATAACGCAGTGGATCGCTTGACGACAGTGAACTCAACGGATGCAAGACTGACCGCGATGATTCACCGCATTCATGTGTGATTGCCGTACTCCTCATTCCACTCTTGCAGCGTCCACAGCGGCTCCCCTCACATAACTCAACGGTTGCTCGGCCTGGTTCAGCGAATTTCCGAGAAGCGTAATTCCGGAAGAGTTTGCGCCGCCCACTTGAGCAAATAACTTATTGCCAAAGGGCGAACGCATTCCGGTGAGAAACGCGCGGCGAGTCTCCCTGAGATCAAATAAAGGTGCTCCTCCCTGAGGGGCGGATAACTCCAGTCCATCCAGAATTATGTCATTTACATCGTCGCAAACAACAGCAGGTCGGCCATCCGGCTTGTCTGCAATACACTCGATATTGCGCAGACGTACCCGATCAGCGTGACGCAGGTAGAACCCATATGCGGGCAGTCTTCCCATCATGTTGGACTCTGGATAGCCGTTAGCCAATTCCGGGATCTTGCGGTGCGCCCACTGCGCTTCTCCTCCCACGTCCGTTCGAATTCGGCAGTTGCTGACCGTGATGTCGGATGGGTGCAAGCCAGGGACTCCGGTAATGGAACTAGCGACGATTGCTCCGCTCGCTTCGATTCCATCAATGAGAACATTGCGCAAATAAGTTCCTTCCTTCTTCCTGCGCTGTTCCAGGCGCACAAAGAGTGGTGTGCGTACATTCTCCATTCGAATATTTGAAACCACAATACCCTCGATACTGCCTCCGTCCGCTACTTCCAGATTGACTCCTCCAATTACGCGCGTGTTGAGCGGGCTCTCGGTTGCGGCGTAGATTACGGAATTGCTGAAGACAATATTCTCAAAAGATCCAAGAGATGCGGTGCCCAATTTGAAACCGTTACACGAGGTCGTTATTGCGCAGTTAACGATTGTAATATTTCTCGTTGGCAGGGTTTCGCCATAAGAGTTCTCTGATTTTAGGCAGATGGCGTCGTCGCCGCAAACTATGTCGCAATTGCAGACAAAAACGTTTGACGAGCTAGAAATATCAAGTCCGTCCGCATTGCGCCCGTAATTTGGGTTGCGGACACGGAGCCGATCTATGAAAATGGAGTGGCAAAGGACAACGCGTAAGTTCCAGCTAGGGCTGTTCATCAGAGTAATGTCGCTAACACGCACGTTCCGGCACCGTACGAACTCGACCATCGGCGATGGCCGGTAATTGTGGTTTTTGGGAACATAGTCCCAGGCGCCGGAATATTTCCAGCTTTCATTCGGCGGTATGGGAGGGGTTGGAACCTTCTCATACCAGTTGGACGCCCCCTGGCCATTAATCGTGCCCGTGCCGCAGATACATATATCTTCAGCACTTTGCGCAAATATCAGGTGATAGCCAGTAACATCGTACCGAACATCATTTCCGGGATGAAAGGCATAATCCGCAAGAGACGTGCTGCCAAGCAATACGCAGCCAGCCTCAAGGTACAACGTTACTCGGCTTTTCAATTCGATGCCGCCAGTTAGAAAGGCTCCGGGAGGTGCATAGACCGTTCCTCCGCCAGCGCGATAGACATCATCGATGGCGCGCTGAATTGCCTTTGTATTCATGGTCTTTCCATCTGGCGTGGCTCCGTATTTCAGAATGTTCTTTACCATGCACCGCGCTGTGACCGATGCGGACGGCCCGGCAACAACGCTCATCGCGAGGGAGGAAAAAGATAGAAAGTCTCTTCTTAACATGCGATATTCCACTCCTTATGAAACTCAGCGTCAACTGAGGTTGGTGTGCCTGCGGGCACAGGTGTGTGGCCAGCAGAGCGTAGAAGAGCCGTATGGATATTCCCGTTAGTTGTGGTCTCCTTCGGAGTGAAATGCAGATGCCAGAACTGCCCTCCGCGCATATTCAGCTCTTTCATCTGAATCCACCGAGGTGTGTCGATCGTTAGCCAGTTCCAGGTCCATCCACTAAGTCAAAACCGTCTTTAAATCAGCTTTGTGCCCGCTCTAATATCGCCACCATAGAACACCTAGGAAAACAGCCACCATCGCGACTCCGCACACTATCGGTAGGTATTTATGAATGTTGCCCTTAAAATTCACTTATGTCTCAATAAGTCGCGCGTCCGCCGCTGGCGTCATAGCATTGGGCGGTAACAAACGAACAGTCGGGACTGGCCAGAAAATGTACCACCGCCGCGATCTCGTCCGGTTTC
>JABEUP010000196.1 GCA_013044365.1 Acidimicrobiaceae bacterium | reverse complement strand
GCAGGAGTAGACATAACCAAAGAAGCCATGGAAGTGGGTCCAACCTGCCATTATATAATGGGTGGCATAAGGGTTGACGCAGATACGGCAGCCTCAACGATTCCTGGATTATTCGCGGCTGGCGAGGTAGCCGGCGGGTTGCACGGTGCAAACCGTCTGGGTGGTAACTCACTGTCAGACCTGCTGGTGTTTGGTCGCCGCGCAGGAATCGGTGCATCCGACTATGCGACCGGAAGGACAACCAGTACTTCGGTTGATGACGGGGAAATTGCTGCGATAATTGCAGAGGCCTTGGCTCCTCTCTCGAGAGAGGGCGGAGAGAATCCCTACGATTTGCAGCATGACCTTCAAGAGACGATGCAAAACTTGGTGGGCATAATCCGAACTGAGTCAGAATTGTCTCAGGCGCTTGTCGAGATCAACTCGATTAAAGAGCGCGTCAAGAACGTTTGTGTAAAGGGTGGCCTCGCCTATAACCCTGGATGGAACCTTGCCACGGACCTTCCCTCCATGCTGTCAGTATCCACAATGGTGACACTGGGTGCGCTAGAGCGTAAAGAGAGTCGCGGTGGACATACCCGGGACGACTACCCAGCACCGGATGCGGAGTTAGGAAAGATGAATTTCGTTCAACGTCTCAACCCGGCCGGAGAAAATATTGTAACGCCAGAACCATTGCCTGAGATGCCAGATGAGCTTAAGGCCTTACTTGAGGAAGGGGCACACTGATGGCCGAAGTTGTAATGCGAATATGGCGTGGTGATTCAGACGGAGGTGATTTCCAGGACTTTCCCACTGAGGTTTCCGAAGGTGAAGTGGTCTTGGACGTGGTGCACCGCATCCAGGCTGAAGCGGCTCCAGACTTGGCCTGCAGATGGAACTGCAAGGCAGGCAAATGTGGTTCGTGTTCAGCGGAGATCAATGGTCTTCCACATCTGATGTGTATGACACGAATGGACACACTGCCAACTGAAGTGCCGGTGGTGATTGCGCCCATGAAGACCTTTCCAATCATCCGGGATCTGGTTACGGATGTGTCGTTCAATTACGAGATGGCTAGAAGGCTCCCTCCTTTCGCACCAAAGGATCGTGAGCCTGATGGAACGTATCGTATGCAGCAAATTGATGTGGAACGGGGTCAGGAATTCCGCAAGTGTATAGAGTGCTTCATGTGCCAGGACATTTGCCACGTGATAAGGGATCACGAGGAAAACAAGGAACACTATGCGGGTCCGCGTTTGTTTATAAGGTACATGGAATTGGAATCGCATCCCCTCGACACAAACGACAGGCGCGAATTGTTACGTCAGAAGATGGGCTTAGGATATTGCAACATAACCAAATGCTGTACAGAGGTCTGTCCCGAACATATCAAGATCACCGACAATGCGATCATTCCTTTGAAGGAGCGCGTCGTCGACTCTTCCTACGATCCGATTGCCTGGCTTGGCAGGAAGATTTTACGCCGCACTAAAAAGACTGCAGAAGAGGCGGCTACTTATCGAACGAATCCGGTCCCAGTCAAAATAAGTAGGTAATTCAGTTTTACTGCTTTAAAGTTGGCGGTTGCATATTTGATATGCACTAATCTGTGCCGCCAGATTAATGGCTCTGGGTCTTTGCCCGTTTTCGGCAAAGACCCAGATTGCTTTATGGGAAGTTGTGGTCAGCCGGCAAGATACCTACAGAATAGATAGCCGTCAACTTCGAAAAATGATGCAAGGGACATTTCGATTTGAGGCCTATTACCAATGTTTACGATTCCAGAGGGTTCTCCCGGGCCGATTCGTGGAGAAATTGTTAGGCAGAGCTCGTCGACAAGGCCTTGCGTCAGCAGCTGTGAAAAAATCTGGGGGCCGCCTTCGCAAAGTAGTAAACCGATGCCCTGGGAACGAAGGTAGGAGAGAAGTTCCCTGAAGTCAACCGATTCTCTGCCAAAGGTAATCACTGTTGCTTTGTCCGAGAAGCTATCAATCCTAGAGAGGTGTTTGGACAAAGATTGCTCGGTGGTAACGATGAGCGGCGGGGAACCTTTGTCAAGAAACTGGGCGCGATCATCCAAATCCATGGAGTTTGTCACGATTATCAGTAACGGAGCCTTGCCGGCGGTGCCAAGGTTTTTGGGAACCGAGTAGTTCTCTTTGCGTGCAGTCGACGCTCCAACAAGCACGGCATCGCAGTGATTCCGCAGGAATGCAAACACTTCTCTGTCCGGGGGTCCCGAGACCCCTTTACTTGCCCCATCGATTTTTACGACCCCGTTCGGGGTTGTTGCGAAATTTGCCCTGATCCACGGCCTTTCCGGTGGCGGCTTAGTTGGAGCGGGATAGAAATTCTCTAGTTCATGTGCGTCCAATGGAAAGTCTCGCATTCAACAGAGTTTACAGCACTGATTTGGGTGTTGCCGTGGAGGAGATCTGTGTAGATGAGATTGCCACCAGGTGTGCCAGGAAGATTCAGAGGGTTCTATTTTCCACGATTTTATGTATGGGTTACACTATTGTGCATACTGGTTGCTGTTGACGAATTGCGAGTCAGTTCGATTCTGTTTGGCCGGTGCTTGAAGGGGAAGGATGATCGATGATCGAATTTAGGGAGATCAATCTAGAGGCGAGGGCTCCCGATGCCACAGACGGTGGGACGTGGAAGTCGATTCCGCTGGTGCAACGGATCGATCCCCTGACCCGGAAATCCTGTCGAATCCTGTCGGGTGTGAAGTTGCAGCCCGCAAGCAAACCCGAGTTGTCACCGATAACAGATGTCGGCGGATTCTGTCCATTTTGCGACAATGTGTTCGAGAGCGTTACATTTCCTTTCGAGCCGGAGATAGTTCCGGCAGGCCGAATTAGGAGAAACAAAGCATCAGTGGTTCCAAACATTATGGCCTATTCGGGCTATTCCTCAGTGGGAATTTATGACACTACCCGTCATTTCCTTGAGTTGGAGGATTTTACTCCGCCACTTCTCAATGACGCGTTTGCTGTCATGGTTGAACATGCGAGGGCAATCCGAAAGGTTCGTCCGGATCTGGTTTGGTCATCTATAAGTGCAAACTATCTTCCATCGTCAGGATCTTCAGTTGTCCACCCGCATTTACAGTCGTCGCACGATTTCCAGCCAATGTCCAGTCAAATGGATCAGGTTATAGGCGCAAGGCGATATTTTCGGGAGACTTCGCGATCCTATTTCGATGATCTTGTGGCACAGGAACTAAACGGTTCGCGCTTCATTGCAACCACCGGATCTGTCAACTGGATGGCACCATTCGCACCGAGGGGATTTCAGGAGATATGGGGGGTATTTGACACGGCCTCCGACATAACCGATTTGAGTGATTCGAATCTGGTAGATCTTTCCGACGGGGTTGAAAGGGTATTGTCCTACTACAATGCACATAATTTCTCTGCCTTTAACTACTCGATTGTAGGTGGGGGACCTGATGCCCAGCAGATTGGTTTTAGGCTCACTTTTAGAATCTTGGTCAGGTCAAATCCGGACAGGTACTATCGCAGCGATGTCACCTATTTCGAGCGATTGTTAGACGAGCCTTTACTTGACGTATCGCCGGAGGAAGTCGCCAAAGCCGCGACAAAATTTTTCAATTAGCCTGTTTGGTGGGTTCGCGCTTTTTCTGAACCGCAGAGTATCTTGAATATGCGAAGGCGATCAAGAGAAGGGCTGTAACGAAATACATCGAGGCAAGTGCTGCACTGTCGGTTCCCGCATACACGGCGTGGATCCAAATAAGAATCAGTGAGATCATGCTGAACCTGTGAACGTTAAGCCAGCCCCGTTTACCATAACCAATTTTCAGTCTTGCCGAAAGGCCGGTAAGCACTCCCGCATAAAGTCCGATTGTCCCCAACGCTACTGGGAGCGGTCTATAGGCTGATTTGAGCGGAAGGAACGCTCCGAGTAAACCGACATTCGCATACGAGTCAAGAATGATGGTCATGATATGTAGAGCAACGAAGCTAAGGGTGAACACTGCTAGAAGAGTATGGAATCTCATACGTGTAATAGGGTGGAGGAACTTTATTCTCTGCTTCCATGGATGCGAGAGAAAGATGCCCGACATTACTAACATCCAGAAGAGTAAATATGCCGTTATACCGCTTGCCCGTGCGAGTAACCATGGTGCCATTTTGGGCTGATTCAGATAATGTGACTCGAAGATTGTTAGAAGATAACCAATTCCAACTGCATTTGAGGTTACAATCGCGACGGTGAAGAAGTCGCGTAATATGGAGCCGGGTTGATCCTCGTCGAGGTATTCGTCCGATAAATCAGTTGGCTCTCGAGCAGATTTGCTCACCGCAGGTGGCCCCACTTTGATAATGGTTGCTTAACCATATCCATGCTAGGGGCTCATCCAAATTATGTGGTTTCGGATCAATGAGTTGGTACTGGTTTCGCCCATATCTGTGACCCATGCGGCGCAGATATTGCTTGATTCGGAAAACTCTCCAATTTTATCTTTTCCGGTGAGAAATAGTGACTTTGACCATATTTCCGCCTCTGCGGGGTCTTCTGCGACGACCGTGACAGCAGCAAGTCCTTTTCCGCCTGATTTACCCGTCTCGGGATCCACGATATGGTGCTTAAGAGACCCGTTTTGCCACCAACTTCTAACTGCAGTGGATGAGGTGCATACTGCACTGTTAGAAAGCCTCAGCACCAGTGAGGGATCTCCGTCCTGTTGGAATGGGTTTTGCACCCCTATGTTCCAACCTGCATGGTCTGGTCCATCTCCCGAGCATACGCAGTCGCCACCGGCTTCGATGAGGAAATTGGTATGTTCGGACGCAATTTCCTTGCCGGACCATCGAAGTGCCAGCCCTTTTCCGATTCCGCCAAGATCCAACGGGAATTCGCCAGCCAAAATGTGATTATCACCTTTAAACATGGGAGTCCAAACTGGTAAGGGTTTGCGAACCTGGTCGGCGTTCTCAATTCTTGACTCTGGTATCCCGGTTGTCCAGGATTCCTTGTAACCAAGGGCGAGAAGGTCGGATAGTACTCTAGGGTCAAAGAGTCCGTGGGTCATCACATAGGCTCGAAAGGCTTCTTCGATTGCCTTAAAGCAGTAGGGTGTGACGCTGTGCCAGTGTGCAGGGGACTGATTGAGTTGGGACAGGTCACTGTTGGGATTGAATCTCGAACAGGCGGATTCAGTTTCGTGAAATACTCTTGTTACCTTTGCAATACTGCTATCGACATTGCCAGCAGGAAGTTCCGGGCAGATGGAGACGGTAACTGATGTAGCCATAGCCCTAAATGAGTTCACAACAGGCGGAACGCCTGGATCAAGGTATTGCATGTGATGCTCCCGTGGAGCCGTGCACGGGAGGGGGAGAAGTCGCTACCACCTTGGGAATACTTGCAGGATTCTGCGCCTGCACCCGCGGGGCTTGGGAATTTGTTGTACCGGAATTATTGGTGGATGGTGCTTGGTTAACCGCCTTCGAACCTGAGGTTCCATCTAGTTTTTGAATCTGACTTTGTATTTGCGAAATTCGTGATTGAAGGGCTGCGAGTTGTTGCTGCTCCTGCTGTTGTTGCGGACTCAGTGTTGTCGTGGTTGCTTGAGGAGGCGTAGTAGTCGATGTGGTACCCGAACTGGAGCTATTGGAAGTGTTGGAGACTGAGTAAGCCTGGTTTATGGCCTTTGAGACGTACAAAGTTGAGATTATCCCGATAGCTGTTGACAGCGGATAAAGCAACGCCAGGGGAACATATTTTCTGAACTTCACTTTGTGAGACTTGGACAAGCTCATTTTTGGTGACTGATCATTAGTTGTCGGTTTTATGTTGGGTTACCGCTGTCGTTGTGGAACCCCCATTTAAGCCAGCGTTGCTGGTGACTGGGGTAGAGCTGTGTTCTCCTGAATCATCAGTTGATGAACTATCGTCGGACTTGGCAGAACTGGCACCAGTGATAGCATGAGTCGACGGCGGCGAACTTGTCGTGGTGGAGCTTCCGGCCAAGAATGCTGCATTAGTGTTTGCGTTGTCAACAGCGGGAGCTGGCGCTCGTGTGGCTAGGGTCGCGTTGAGTTCGGCTTGGAGTGTCGCTGCTTGACTAGCAAGACTTTTGATTTCAGCAGAAGTTTGATTGTCGGTACTGGTGGTGGAAGAGGTTACCGTAGGGGTGTCCTGGCTGGCGGGCAGAGACGGTGGAGTGGCGACGGCGATAGTATGAATCGCCGCGGCAGAACCTGCTCCAATACCTATCGCAACCGCTAATTTTGTCAAGCTCGCTCTGGTAAACAATTTAAACCTCCTGGTTTGGTATTTACAGTATCTTTGGTCCCCGCAATCTTTGGATTATGGCGTCATTAGAATTCTCTTAGGATTGGCGTCACTCGTACCTCGCCATGTTTGTGAGGTACGAGCTGCGGTTTGACAACCCGTCCAGGGGGCAAGCATGCAAATATCTTGCGGTTGGAACGTGGAATATGGAGATTGAGACTCAATCTTGGGCTTCTGGCACCCTCTTTACGGCGGGGAATTTGTTACATTAAGCTTCGACCTGCT
This sequence comes from Acidimicrobiaceae bacterium, assembly GCA_013044365.1. Lineage (GTDB taxonomy): Bacteria > Actinomycetota > Acidimicrobiia > Acidimicrobiales > Acidimicrobiaceae > SCQM01. The sequence goes on along the minus strand of JABEUP010000196.1, from coordinate 1,963 downwards.
GCACGGCATGCTACTCAGGAATCCAAAAGCGGCGAGTTTTGGGATTGTGGCATTCTTGCCGGTTATGGTTAGTTGGAGAGCGTGGTATGTTTTAGCTCGTTGATATCTGAGTGGTTGGCAATTTGATCGATAATTTGTTCTATATATTTAATGGATGTTTTTGGATTTCCATCTGCCCGTGTCATAAGGCGGACAAAAGCGGCTTTGTCATCAACGAAAATAGTCGGAACTCCGAATACAGAGAATTTGTTCACTGACTCTTCATGTTGCATTCGGTACTCCTTGAGCGGCCACCCAGATTCGATTTCGGCAAACACATGGTTTGGATCTAGTCTGACTTGTGAAATGGCTTCCGCGAGCACCTCCTGGTTTCGCAAATCCTTAGCTTGGTCGTGCCGGATTGAAAAGGTTAACAGGTGGAATTCCCGGAAGGCTTCCGGAAACTCTTTCATTATCACTATCCCAGCCTGAACAGCTCGCAATTCATCGGCTTTGGAGGGATCTTCCCACGACGAAATTGCGTTCTCTTCCGTATGGACTTCAGTAAGAGAAAATGGTATGAAATCGACCTGCCAGTCAGCTCCATGTTGTAAACCGATTACTATGTGCTCGTTGATAATCCGAGCAAAGGGACAGCGGTAATCCCAGTTGACGCTGAACTTTAGAGTACTCATATAATTTGTAACTATTTAAGGCCTCAACTAATTCCGAACAATGCCGTCTATTGCGTAGAGAACACTAGCGTTGATTTTGGCCGACGGCAAATTGCGCTGATTCAAGAATCTCGCGGTCTCTGCTATACGTGAGCGCATTGATCGCCAAATGATACGGTAGCCAAGCCACGGAATCGACTTCGTCGTTGGGAATGAATTGTCCCTTCTCCACCGTCATAAGCCAATATCTGACTAACTTCGATCTGCCACGATTGTCCGTATAACTTGTTGGCATTAGTTCCATCACCGGGGTGCATCTGTAACCAGTCTCTTCTTGGACTTCGCGAAGTGCGCATGCAAGGGGGTCCTCACCGTTCTCCTGCTTACCTTTGGGAAAACTCCAGTCATTGTAGCGAGGACGATGTACCAATCCATAGAAAATCTGATCCTTTTCATGACCGCCTTTTTGGATCAACACTCCGCCGCCGGCCAGTACCTCATATCGTGACTTCATCGGGTCCAATTTAGTCGCATAAAAAGGCGGTCATTAGTTTTGCGAACACCCAGCCAACAACCAGGCCCCCGATTACATCTGATGCGTGGTGAATTTTTACATGGATCCGACTTGGAGCAACAATTAGGGCGATAAGGAGATAGAGGGGCGCCAATGAGTCGTTCTCGGATAAGAAGATATAGGCGCAAACGGCGGCGCTGGAGTGTCCACTCGGAAAAGAAGAGGTCAAAGGCTGGCGAAGTGGAAGTGGCCGCTCTCCCTGGTATGACGGTCGCTCGCGTTTAAAAAGAGTCTTGACGCCCATATTGATAACTATCGATTCGATCGCAAGAGCCAATCCTGCGCGTCTTGCCAATTTCGCCTGTTCTTTGGATCGGATTGCCTTTAAGGCGGCAAGGAAGAACCAGATGAGTGAATGATCTGCCAAGGCGGATGCGGAATAAAAGAGACGGTTGAGCCAGGGGTTTTCTCTCAGGGGCTCGAACAGGCTGTCGATTCTCTCGTCGAACTGGGCGACAGCATTGCGCATCGCCTCCGGATTATTGAGGAAATCAGCCAATGCTTTGGTTGAAAGTTGGTTAGTGTCCCGACCCATTTGTAAGTCCCCTAAATGGCACGCTTTAGTTCCACTCATTTTCGCAAAAGATTACCAGGTATTTCCGTTGTTATTCGCAGTCCAGATTCAGCAGGTGCTTATAACCCGCAAGGATCCGATTGGGTTAGTCGGTGTGTTGTGTTGGACACAGTAATTTGAAATTGCAGAAACCGCACAATTTGGACGGTTTCGGCCTGAAGT
>JABEUP010000195.1 GCA_013044365.1 Acidimicrobiaceae bacterium | reverse complement strand
TGGTCCGGAATGTTTATGGGCGGAGGCAACTCAAGAGGCAACAACAATTCCAATAATAACGCCGCCGCAATCGAACTTGCCGTGGTTCTGGTTTCGGCTGTAATCTATGCAATTTCATTTCTTCTCACCAGGGCACTTTCGCGATATCGGGAGCTTTCAGCTGATCGCTCCGGTGCGATATTGATAGGCCGGCCGTCGCTTTTGGCTTCGGCATTGATAAAAGTTAGTGGGGAAATTGGACGTATTCCAACCAGAGATCTGCGTTCGGCGTCTGCATTCAATGCATTTTACTTCGCGCCGGCACTGACGCAGGGTGTATCACTTGGCAACCTGGTTTCGACCCACCCCACTCTTGAGAAGCGTCTTGCACAGCTGTCTAAGCTCGAAGAGCAAATGAATCGTCCGAGCTAGTACAAATATATGAAAATCTTCGATACTCTACTTGGACGCAGCCAACCGGCAAAGTCAAATTTGGACAACTTGTTCTCACTTCCCGGAGCGAGCATAACTCTTTCAGTCTCAGGGAACCTCGTCACCACTGGAAAGGCAGGGGTCTGCTTTAAGCCGGCCTCCGGAGCATCGTTTGAGAATGCTATTTCCGAATTCCAGACCGTCATCGAAACTATGGGGACTAAGGAGCCAGCGCCAAACGCAACAGATTCATACGGGTATGAATGGATAACGCTTGTAGATGCCGACTTCGAATTGCTGGTGACCAAAACCCACATGCTCAATTCCACCATCGATGAAGCTGGATATGGCTCTCAGCTTTTGTGCTCAGTTTTCCCCTTCAGGGAAACTGAGACTGGTGAGATCGTCAACTTTGTCTATCTTTTCAAACGGGGTTCGTTTTATCCTTTTATTCCGACGGGTACCGAGAAAAGAAACAGCGAAAGGGAGATGGCGGTGAAAGCGTTGATAGAGAAGGAAATTCCAATCGAGTCAGATTTGGCACATTGGTTTCCTCTCTGGGAAATACCTCTGAAGTAACGCAGGCCCGTTGGAGTGGCGCTTCTGGGGTGAAAGGATCTTCAGTGGTTGGTGAGCTGTTCGAAATGAGCCAGGAAATCCGGGTATGAGGATTCAACGCTGTCGAATCCATTAATTTCCGTGACACCTTCTACCGTTGCAGCCATGACTGATGATGACATTGCGATACGGTGATCAAGATGGGCGGACACTGTACCATGTCGAAGATGTCCGCCCCCTGTTATTTCCATTCCGTCTGGCAATTCTTTTATTTCAACGCCGAATGATCGGAGCGCAGCCGCCATAACGGTAATCCGGTCTGACTCTTTGACTCGTAACTCGGTGGCTCCAGTGATAACGGTGGTACCAGAGGCATGTGCTGCCGCCACGGAGATTATCGGGATTTCATCAATCAGACCGGGTATTTCATCTGGTGAAATAGTTGTGGAATTCAGCTGCGACGATCTTGCCGAAACATCGCCCGAGTTATTGGAAATGTAATTTATTGTTAGATCCGCGCCCATTCGGCGTAGCACTGTTAGAAAATCTGACCGCAGGTCGCCTAGATATATATTCCGAACAGTTACTTCGGAGTCCGGTAGAATCAGAGCTGCCACCAGCCAAAAGGCAGCCTGCGAGGGATCGCCGGGAATGTCGTAATTTATCGGCTTCAGATGGCTACGTTCGATACTTATCTCGGTCTGGTTGGCGAGCTGTACTACTTCCAGCTGTGCCCCAGCCTCCAGGAGCATCTCTTCGCTATGGCGGCGGGTCGGAATCTTTTCCACCACAGTGGTAATCCCGGTTGCCCCAAGTCCGGCCAGAAGTATTGACGATTTCACCTGTGCTGACGCAACTGGCATTTCGTACCTTATTCCATGCAGTCCGTGGCTATGCAATGTGAAGGGGGCTGTTTCGCCATTGTTGGATGCTTCAATCTCGGCTCCCATTTGCATAAGGGGAGCGAAGATACGTTTCATTGGTCTCGAATTTACTGATTCATCACCGGAGAAAGTGTAGCGCCCGCCAAGTCCAGCGGTCATACCCGCAGCGAGCCTGATGAGAGTCCCCGAGTTTCCAACGTTTATCACACCCGCCGGATGACGTAATATATCAGGTCCGCCCTCAACGATCAACTGGTCAGCCCGCGCGCTCACTTTGGCACCAAGCTGTATTATCGCGGCTTTGGTGGCCTGGACATCTTTCCCAATCGAAAGGCCCCTGATTGTCGACGCTCCACTAGAGAGCGCAGATATCAATAAAGCCCGATGTGAAATTGATTTGTCACCAGGGACTGACAACTCACCTTTGAAACTTCGCTGTCCGGCTATCGACACCACAGCCTGAAGGCCATCGTCCGCCACAATTTATCAACTCCGATCGTAGCGCATATGCGTGGAATTATTCCGGGAGGTCATCCCGCAGCCCCTTTGCCCCTCGAAGATAGACGTGACGCATGTTAGCCCGCTCGTGAGTACTTTCAAGGTGCATCATCACGCGAATGCAAAGGGGTGTGGAGTTTATGATTTCCAGCTCGCTGGCACACATAAGCGGCACATCACCCAAACCCAATTCACGCGCCGCGGCCGCTGGAAACGCTGAATGGATATCGCTGGTGGATGTAAAGAGGATACTGATAAGATCCTCTTTTTCGATCGCATTTCTTTCGAGCATCTGGAGTAGAAGTTCTTTGGTGGACTTCGATACCTCCTCAGCCGTGTCAAAGTCAACCGTTGTTGCGCCCCGTAACGCTCGTATAGCCATCCCGCCCAGCTTAACTTCTCCTCCGCATAGTTGATGCCTTGCGATCTGCGGATGTTGACGCCTCATTGCGCAATTCCACCACCTCTTCCGGGTTCAGGACCCTCCACTCCCCTTGTCGCAAGTTCGAATCGCGGATTGGACCGACACGAGTTCTAACTAATCGGACTACTCGAAAGCCAACCACTTCGAACATGCGCCTAACCTGACGGTTACGTCCTTCATGGATTACGATTCGAATTAATGTCTCTGAAAGTTTCGTCAATTTGGCTGGCGCAGAGATTCCATCTCCGAGCTCAACTCCGTTTCGCAATTTCGAAATTGCCTTTTCGGAAATTGCCCGATCGACCTGGACGAGATATTCCTTCTCCACCCCATTAGAAGGATGCGTTATCAGATTGGTAAGGTCCCCATCATTGGTCAATAGCAAGAGTCCCTCGCTGTCAAAATCCAGGCGCCCGACAGGATAAATCCTTGTTTCACACGGAACAAGGTCTACCGCTGTGGGCCGTCCCTGCGGATCACTGACGGAGCTGATTATACCTTTGGGCTTGTTCAGAATGATGTACACCAGATCCGGTCTTATCCCTACGATCTCACCGCTCACCTTTACCGAATCGAGTTCTATATTTACCCTGGCGCCCACTTGCGCAGTCGCACCGTTAACTTCCACCAGGCCATCGGAGATCATGTTTTCGCAACTTCTCCGCGAACCGTAGCCGGATCTGGCTAGCACCTTATGCAATTTTTCGGTCTGATCAGCTATTTCACCGGACAATGGTTTACTTCCATCTCATTATGAGCAGTTCCGCCGGATGCTCTTCCCCACAACAGTTGAAGGTCGGATCACTGAAATGGTCAGTTAGATATTCGACGATCAATAGGTACCCTCAAAAAGTGAAGCTTCAAGTGCTTCCGCGACATCGGAAGCAGGTGCAAATTTTTCAACCCTGGGCAATTCCTCTAATGAGAAAAGGCCTAATCGTTCAAGAAAAAGGGGTGTCGTAGAATAGTAAAGTGGTGTTCCTGGTTTTGGATTGGCGGTATCTGTTTCAATGTAGCCCCGCGCCGCCAACATTTTTAGTACATAGTCTGAGTTTACTCCCCTAATATCTGCAATTTGAGATCTCGACACTGGCTGCCGATAGGCTACGATGGCCAAAGTCTCGAGAGCCGCACTAGACAGCCTTGGCGGTGATTTAGCCAGTGCAACCTTTTCTAGGACCTGTGATAAATCAGGCGGAACGGCGTATCTATACCCCTGCGCCACTTTTTGGATGTAAAAGCCGCGATCATGTCTCAGGTAGAAATCGGATAGCAGCTCCAATGCCTTTTCAGCGTCACCGATCGAGAGATGCAGAATCTCCGAAATTCGCTCAGACGAAATAGGTTCCGCGCTGACCATCAACACTGCCTCGAGCTCTTTCATAGTTAATGCAAGATCTTGGGGATTCAATAGGATTTCCTCCCGTGATTAGCTACCTAGTTGGCCTTCCAATACTATATCTACCAATCTTTATACATTGGTTTCTGAACTGTGGCTAAATCGCTGCTAAATGTCCGGTAATTATTCAGCCAGGTGGAATCCGGAATTCTCCAGAAACTCGTCCAACTCGTCAGTTGAAAATTCTTCGGCAATCCATTCAATTACAATCTCGCCCAGAGAATTTTCTTGATTGATAAGAATTCGGGCCTGGCGGTATAGTTCTAGTACCGCTAAAAAGCCAACCACGACCTCAAATCTGGTCGATGCTTGAACCATGAGGGTTTCAAAACTGCATTGCCTAATATCTATTAGTTTGAGTACTAAATCCCTTGCCACTTGAGATATCGAAACAGGATGTTCCGGCAGATGGGATGTATCAACAAAATCTCCGAGCTCAGGGATGGCAAAGCGGGCCAGGCTATTGGCAAGGCGTTCTGGTGTGATACCGAGTAGCAGATCCGGCATCATCGACGCGTATGGCTCATCGAGCATACCCGCATGGGGAAGGCTCTTCGCGGCCTTGTCGATCAGCTCTAGGAATACCCCTGACACATCGCGATAGGTCTTGATCTCCAAGAGGCGGGCCAGCAACAGATCGCGTTCCTCGAAGAACGCGAAATCTTCGTCGAGGTCGCCGGAGTACTGACTTGGAAAGAGGCGCCTGCACTTCAGTTCCAGGAGTGTCGACGCCACAACGAGAAACTCCGTGGCAATCTCAAGATCGAGTACACGCATTCGTTCAAGTTCGTTGAGATAATCATCTACGAGTCCCGATACTGACAGCTCCCAAAGGTCGACTTTCTGCGAAGTAATTAGTGACAGCAGTAGGCCAATCGGTCCCTTGTACCCTTCAGCTTCGACCTCATATGACAATATCAAACCTCACATTGCACCATTAATAACGGTAATATTTCGAATTGTCTTTCAAATTGGACGTACGCGCCGCGGCAGTGGATTCATAGCCGATAATGAGCTGCGATTCTATGATGCCCTACCGATCATTCCAACTAACCATCTGAGCCCGGATACGAAAGCTGCCCTTTTGAGACTATCTTGGCGACAGCGATCAAAAGGGCAGCCAGGCAGAAATACCTTTAGTGGGTCTCCACTGCTCGCGCAGGATTCACTTCGGGCTGATAATCGCTTGGAGAGGTTTTATCTACTCCATTGGACATCTTTGCGCCGTTGAATATGGCAGACAGCACGACTACCAGGATCAAGTTTGCAAGAACTGCCCACACAGCGGCATATCCCAGTTCGGGGTGACCGAATAGATTAAGCGAATATGTTGAGGAAGCAAACTTGAGAGTATAGGCCATGTA
>JABEUP010000194.1 GCA_013044365.1 Acidimicrobiaceae bacterium | reverse complement strand
GAGCCTCAATAGTAAAAGGGACGGGTACTTAAATTGAATGAAATACCCGTACCTCTCTGAATGACAATGCGCTTCTAGTCGACTGGATCGACTACGGGATCAGGCGACTTGTTTTCGCTGTTCTTATACCATTTTCGCCAAATTGCTTTGTGAATCGGGACGAATCGCGGGATATCTCTTAGACCGGGTATAAAAGGGATCGCAAGAAGCAGAATTGTGGCAACTCCGGTTAGGTACACCGCGATAAGGTCTACATTAGCCGAGTTACGAAGACCAGGCAATTGATACCAGAGGGTGTAGAGCCATAACCATGGTTGTCCAGGGAAATTACCTGTTTCATTCATAACGCCCCACTGAGATCCCGTGAGATGCTGCGCCTTAGCAAGCGATGCGAAGTAGCTTCCGTCTTCTAAAAACAGGAGCGGTTTTGTAAAATTGGTACCGTAGAACGGCTGCTGAGCAAGGAGATCAGCATCCAATGCTCCTGATCGGGCAAGAGAAAATTCTGCGGAAATGAGTTCGGGAACCGGTCCATCGTTAGCTGACGGCACTGAGGGTTGACCGGATATAAACGTTACTTTGTCAACCGCTTTTAGATAGGCCTTGTCCCATGCCTGTTGTTCTGCTAGGGAGGAATGTTGGTATGTGCCAAGAGCAAACGCCAGAGACGCATTGGTGGCCGCGAGTTTCGAAAGCGGCGCAAGCACAAATGAGTTGGCAGTATCAATTGGTTGTTGAACGCCCACTATTGTTTGCGGAGAAATTAACAGACTTTGGACATTGTTTGATCCATTGTTGTACGGAGGTCCATATTGTGCGGTCTCACTGGTACCAGCCAGTTCAGATGCCGCGGTAGCCATGAAATCGGCAGGAGCTGTACGCGCCCAGGTGGATATTGTGGCGGGCGGATCGTTTGGAGATGACAGTACTCCGGCGAGAACAATTGTAAGTATCAGGACTACGAAAGTGGCAAGAGATGCTTCTTTTATAATGTCATATTTGCGTGTCGGGCCCTTCCAGTCTCCAGCGTCGGAACGGGCAAGAACCTGTCTTGCGACTTTTCCACGGATTCTTTTTTGTGGGAGCGGATGCACAACTCCACGTACGCGTACCATTAATACGTGTATACCGACAAGTAAGATCAGAATTACCGGCAACAGCACCACATGCCAAAGAAGCATTTGGCCGAAATTCATAAGAGTGAAGAATGCGCCAATGCCAGTGGCATTCAGAGCATCCTTGCCGTTAGTGGCGATCCACTGTGAGTCAAAATTCTGCTGAGACAAGTATCCGGTAAAGCATTCCACGATTGAGGCTCCAAAGGCTATAACTCCTGTAAACCAGGTTAAGGAGCGTTTGCCACGCCACGCTGCCATCCAAAATTTTCCCCACAGGTGGATTACGATGAAAGCCATGAAAAGCTCAACGCTCCACAGGTGAAGACTGTTGAAAAATAGCCCAACGGAGTTTGTGTGCCACCAATCGGTACCACCTACCGCAATCAAAAAGCCTGAAACTATTGCAATTCCGAGCGCAGCCAGACTGGCTACGCCAAAGATATAGATCCACGACGATACGTAGGCTGGCTGACGGTCAGGCAGCAGCTTCTGAGGTGGCAGCAGTTTCAGTCCTTTTCGCCGTAATGCCCCTGTCCACATTCCCTTGGTTTCATCATCAGTTTCAGGCTGGGACGATACCGGCCTTACCGAGTCGGGGTCGGTTTCGGGGTATTTCCAGGCATGTTTGGACCCCGGGAACGGAAGACTAAGCGCAATGATAAACACTATGATCATCAACGCGATCATCAAAATGTTGGCGAGTGAAATAGTGAAGATTGACCATCTCACAAATCGTCCCGGTTCGTTAAGATTGATCGCGCCGAGCAGAGATACCGTGCTAATACCCATCAGTGCTTCCTTTCATATTGCGGACTCTCATGACTCTCGGCCCGTCAATGTCAGAAAAGTGCTAAACAGCTATACCACATTGCAGATCATCCGAAAAATATATCTTCCCACAGATACTGAAGGTTTTCCTTAATAAAATTACGGGGGCATACAATTGATTGATGCAGCGATATATGGTGTACCAGTAGACGAGGGGCCACCCATTTGAATTTGAAGGGCTGGAATCAGTCAAGAACCTGATCAAACTCACATGATTGTAGTTCAACGAACAGGACCATATGAATTGGACTAGTCGACGGGGACGCGCCGCCAAGCCTCCATCGACTATATGGCACTACGGCGTGATTCCCTTTCGGCCACTTGATGATTTACAGGCTGGTATTACTTAGCGCCCCCGGCAGGATTCGAACCTGCGACAAACTGCTTAGAAGGCAGCTGCTCTGTCCGGCTGAGCTACGGGGGCCAAGACTGACGAGTCAATATCCTAATAGTTGCAGACTCTATAAACTACGGACGAACATAATCCACGGGGGATCATTATGCGTTTTAAGATTCTCGATTAAGCGACGATTCTTTTAGAGATTGGAACAATCAATACATAATTTATTTCCGAGGCATGAGTATGCGCTCAATGCGGGAAATCCGTGACTATGATGAATGAGCACTGTGGTGGCCATAGCTCAGTTGGTTAGAGCGCCAGGTTGTGGCCCTGGAGGTCGGGGGTTCAAGTCCCCTTGGCCACCCCATCCAGTGAACGGTCAGTCGTGGCCTGCTTTTTGAAGTTTTGCTGACCAGTCGGCTTGGCTCACTAGTTGTCACAACTAAGTTGAGACCTCAATTTAGGGCGCCTCTAGCTCAATGGCAGAGCAACGGACTCTTAATCCGCAGGTTCTGGGTTCGAATCCCAGGGGGCGCACCACATTTATGCTGGTCAGAGTCAGTAAAGTTCTAGTTTGTGGACAACATCAGCCAAGGAAAAACCCAACATTGCGATAATTGTGGCTCAAACCCAGCGTCGATGGTCGTCAAAGTCCCCCTCTCAGTCGGGCGACACCGATAGTCGCTCGACTACCCAGTCGGTGAGTTTCTCGACACTAACCTTGTCGTCTGCTATCTCTACCATCATCTCGACGGTTTGGTCACCACCAGGGTCACCAATTGGCGGAACCCAAATATAACTGTTGCGCTCAACAAATTCTGTAAGACACAGATAGGCGGTCCGTTTGTTCCCATCGGGCAGAGGATGATTGCGGATGAGATGCCAACACAAAATGGCCGCTTTATTAGCGAAGTCCGGATAGAACTCAACCCCACCAAACCTAGCTCGTGGAGCATTTAAAGCCGAGTCGGCAAGATGTAGATCGCACTGGAGTACTAAGACCTCAGCTCTGACTTGGAGAACTGCTTCTCCAATGAGCAAAAAATCTGCGAGGTCTAAATAGTGAACTTTATCGGTCACCTGTTAGAGAGTTTGATGAGAATCGCTTCGTCTTCTTTAAGTCGGAGTTGCAGTCGCTTGAGAAATTCGGGATCATTACGTC
>JABEUP010000193.1 GCA_013044365.1 Acidimicrobiaceae bacterium | reverse complement strand
CTCCCTGTTCCAACCGGCGGGTGTTGCGGCAGCGTCTGATCGCTGTGAGATTTATGGTGCGCCGTTAATGAATATTTTATGCAAGTAAGCGATTTTTATCTAGAACAATGAGTTTCTAGTGCGCAATATGAAACTGATTGAGGGTACCCTGAATACTCTGATGCCTAATGCGCCTCGTGTCGTAGCGGTTGTAGTCGTACATGATCCGGGAACTTGGTTCCAAGAGATGCTCGACTCGCTGCGCGACTCCGATTATCCAAACCTTTCTGTGATTTTTGTCGACACCTCGTCTGAGGTGGATGTTACCGACGCCATTCATGCCGCTTTGCCGGCGGCGTCAGTTGTCAAGGCCGAATCGGATCTCGGATTCGCAGGTGCCTGTAATAAAGGCGCGAACCAAGCCAGCAGGGCCACTCACCTACTTTTCTGTCATGATGACGTTGCATTCGCCCCGGATGCTATTCGCAAAATGGTTGAAGAGGCCTTTTTGATGAATGCAGGGGTGGTGACTCCAAAATATGTAGTTTGGAACTCGCCGTCTCAAATGCTGGCGCTTGGTGCGGCTATGGACAGGACGGGATCTGTTGCCAGCCGGGTTGATGTTGGAGATTTGGACCAAGGTCAATACGATGTTTCCCAGGAGGTCTTCGTGGCTCCGGGTGGTGCAACCTTGATCCGTAAGGATCTTTTCCAAGCCATTAAAGGCTTCGATGACAAAATGTTTCTTTATTACGAGGACGTCGATCTGTCCTGGCGCGCCCAAATTGCCGGAGCGCGTATTGTGGCTGCACCCCTTGCCAGGGTAAGACATCTTTCAGTCTCAACTTTGGGGGCACGTCGTTCCAGAGGCGGGCGGCGGAAGAAAAATACGATGGTACGTGCCCGTCTGCCGCGCCATGACCGTCTAAGGTATGCCAGGAAAAATCAACTCCGTGCACTATTAGCAAATGCACGGGGTTTCACCAGGTTCGTATCTATTATTGAGTACCTGGTATTAACAATCTTTGAGGCTTTGTATTTCCTGCTTACCGGTAAGCCGAAGATTGCGTTCTCAATTGTTGAATCTTGGTTGGGAATTGCCACCAAAAGACAGTCCCTGAGACGCAAGCGTAAGTCAATATTAAGTTATCAGGTCAAGTCGGATGTCGAACTGCGCAATCAGATGGTTAGAGGAAGCGCGAGGATAAAAGGGTTCATCAACAGCAGAAAGAACTTTAGATCATCAGCCGAAGAGGCACGACGGATTTCAGCGTGGCACGATTATTCCAGTGAGAAATCGCTTCTGGACCGGCTAACTAAACCGAGCTTTAAACAGTCAAAGGACTCAGGCCGTTTCGACGAGGCTAGCTCGATTACGATTGCTTTTGCTCGAATTTCCCGGGGATTCATGTGGTTAATGGTCGGATTCGTGTTGGTTGGGACCCGCCATCTTTCTATTGGTAATATTCCATTGGTTGGCCAGTTCCTGCCCTTTGGCCCTGCCCATACGTTGTTGGCAACTTACTTTTCTGGCCCCAGCAACCACCACGGACCAATTTCGCCGTCACCTACGTCTGATCTTTTACTGGGGGTGATTGGATACGTATTCCTTGGCGGCACTGGAGTGGAAGCGCATTTTATATTCATGGCGTTGATAGCGATGGGCCTAGCGGGGGTATTTAGAATTGTCGCTGATTTTCGAAACAGAACTGCCGCATACGCAGCTGTGGGAATCTACGCCATTGGCCCGATCCTGGGTGGCGTGGTGTCTTCCGCATCGTTTGGCGGAATCGTTGTCTATGGGCTGGCACCGTGGTTTCTGATTCGGGTGTTACGCCTTTCAAATTTCCCAGGTATTGTCAAATCTTCGAGACTCTCTACTGTGTACGAATTGACCGTTGAGGGTATCTGGCTGGGACTTATATTTGCTTTTGCTCCATCATTTTTGTTCATTTTCGTACTTTTGATTCTTACAATTTTGATTGTTGGAAATTTTCTCGGTTATCTGGGGTCAATCAAAAGGTATCTTGCTGTCCAAATTGCTGCATTTTGCATTGCTTTAGCGCTAAATTCCCCATGGATTTTCACCTTTTTTGTGCCTGGGGCGCGTTCTCCAGCGCTTTTTGGTTCGGCTGGGCCAGCCCACGTCGGAATCCAGTGGCTTTTGCTACTAAGGGTTTCACAAACCGCCAGGGTGGCTCCGTTATTTGGTTTGTATCTAGTTGCGCTTATAGCATCGGTGGTTTTTGTTGCCGGGCGTAAGGCGGATGGAGTGCTTACGCTTTTTGCAATCTTTTGTGTTACTCAGGTTGTTGCGGTATTTTCGTCTTATGGTGGATTCGGTACAGACCCGATCTCCTTGGAACTTGTGTTGCCAGTGGCATTTCTCTCGGCTGTCATTGCTATTGGATCTGGAATTGAGGCGGCATTCACTGTTTTGCCGACGCTTAAGATAGGATGGCGGCACAGCATAGCTTTTCTGACTGCCGCATCTATCCTGATAGCCAGTTATTCGATGTTGGGGCAAAATACGTCGGGTCGTTATCAATTGGGTGCACAAGGGTACGAATCGTCGCTTGGCTGGATGGTGCCGAATTCGCGTTCCAACCCCGGAAAGGTTCTTTGGCTGGGCAGGCTGGGTACCGTTCCGGGGGGTTCGTACCAGATCTCGAGCGACATGGCGGCTGGCGTGGCGGGAATTGGCAATCCAACCGTGGAGTCGTTATTTTCACCGGCGAATCCCGGTTTGGATGCGCTGGCTATTAATGCGGTCAACGCCGCTGTGCGTGAAAATACCGTATACATCGGTAAACCCTTGGCAAACTTAGGGATCAAATACGTTGTGATTCCTCAGTCTTCTCTTTCAAGCCCGTCCTTTTTGACCAGCGATTTGAATCTCATGTTGTCGCGCCAGAGAGATCTTAACCAGTTGGTTGCCGATCCATCGGTTGTAGCATTTTCGGTACAGGATCCTCTGAAAGTACCTGGGCCCACTCATTTAAGTCCCTTCAATGCGTTACTTAATTTTTTAAGATTAATCATTGGGATCGTAGTAGCAGCATTTTGGCTTGGCTTGGTGGAGGCATCCCTGAGCCGGAGATCGGTGGCGCTGTGGATTACGAGGAGATTCTTTGCCACACCTCTGGGCCAAACACTGGTCACCATAGGGCGTCTCTTCCGCTGGAGTGTGAATTCGAAGAATGTCTCAAAGCTAGGAAAAGGTTGGGGCGGAAGACGAAAATCGATCAAGTCTACTCTCAGCGAATTACCACCGCAACGGGCCGGGAGCATTAACGAGTTCAAGCACATAAAGATAACCTCCAGCGAAAATAGAGTTGAAGACCGATCGTCAGATGCGCGGGTGACAAATGGCGAAGACTAGACCGCAGAAAGTCGTCGCGGGGTTTTCCAAACCGCAATGGTTGTTGTTTGCCATCCTTGTTGTTTCAAGTGTCGCTCTTGGTGGAATGGGTGTTTGGATAGGCAATCAAGGCGCTAAAAATCCGATAAGAACAGCTACCTTGCAGGCCACCGAGAGACTGGCTGTCGCCAGCGTTTCCCCATTGAGCTCTGATTCATCGTCTTGGTATTGCAGCTGGTACTTGCCAGGCAAGGGGGGATTATCTTCGGTATCGGTGCTGTTGGCCAATACTTCGTCCAAAGAGTTGAACGCCACGGTGAGCAATTATTCAGGTAATTCCAAACAAAGCCGTTCTCTTAAAATTCCCCCACATAGTTTTCTGAGGTATCCAGAGACCGTGACCCCGACGTTGCAGTCCGGCTCAGCTTCATTTATTGCTAATGGTGGTGGGACGGTGGCTGAGATAGAGGTTTCTGGCCAGCTTGGTAGCGGAGTTGCCCCGTGTAATTCCTCTCCGTCGGCAAACTGGGTAGCTATCGGACCGAGTACGCAGAGCGGTTCGTCTGCTGGTATCTCTATTTTCAATCCATTCGGCCAAAATGCGGTGGTAGACATGTCGCTGAGCTCAACTTCCCAGCATTTCAGTCCCGGTGCCTTACAAGGAATGGTTATTGCGCCGTATTCATCGAAGCAAATTGATTTGTCGCAGTTTTTCCCAGGGCATACCCACATTGCGGTCTCTGTCTCTACAAGAATCGGTCGTGTGGTGGTCGGCGGAATTGTTTCGCAGAACGACAACGGTTACTTTGGGCTAGCAGCCTCGGCCACTTTCCCTGCTTCGGCCTCCCAGTGGGGGTTTCCCCTCGGAGAACTGTCTGAAAACCAGAATCAAGAGATCTTGATTTACAATCCGAATTCCTACAAAGTTAAAGTTGGACTGCACTTCTCTTACCTTGATCTGACCGAAGTCACGCCCCCCTCCACCAGTACCTCCGTAACTACAACTACTCCCCGAGCCGATCAAAGCACGTCAGCAACTGGATCCAAAAGGGCGACTACTCCTAGTGGAACATATGATTTGAGTCGGACAATTGACCCGAAATCAGTAGGCGTGGTATCGGTGAAGACAGATACCAATGTGCAACTTGGGTTGAGTTACAAGGCTCAGCTAACTGTATCGGGCGGATTCGGGGTTGTTGCCGCAGAGGAATTTATAGGCTCTACCGGAAATCCAAATGCCAGATACCAGGTGGTCGGGGGTACGCCTCTGACAACGCAGCGATGGATTGCACTCTATGATCCTTCGGCGCTGGGAGTCGCGAATCCACTTGCCTGGCTGGCAACTTTGGATACTGGAAACAATTATCCGGTGTCGCAGACGACTCCTCTGGTGGATTTAGGGCCAACATATCTGGCTCCGGCAGGGAAGACTCCGGCGTCACTGCCAATCGCCCAGGCAAAACTGGCCCATTCCTCCAGCAGGGTGCTGAAGGCTCCTGGTCATTTGAACTCCGTAGGTAGTCTGTCGGCTGAGGTTACTGGATTAATCGTGTCTTCTAAGACTCCTTTCGCGTTGGGTTCAGTCATGGGAGCCACTCCGGGTGATCTGTATGTGGTGCCCGTACTACCCTTTGCTAATTGATTGAGAAACGACCTTATCGGTCACGTTGAGCGGGTATGTGCTGGCTTTGGATAAGTTGGAAATACAGGCCTATCCGTCAGCCGAGTTTGTGAAGCCTGGCAGGTGATTCAAATAGGTTATGGCCTAATTCTGGATGTTGGCATGCCAAGACAGGTTCCGGGTGCGGGTAGCATTAGTATAATTCGATCGATGTTATCTTTCCCGGTAAGGGTGGATCCAGTTGTTTGTGTCAGCAGGCAGAAAGGCCATGGTCGCTGTTTTTCATATCAAGGATTACTGTGACGGTAAGTCTTGGCCAATTACGTTGGGATAGCGATCAGCAGTCAATTATTTGCGGATGAAAAATTTGGCTGGAAGAATTAATTGGTCAGTTACTAATCCGGTTGTGGGGGGAATTACATGGATACGATTCGTAGGGAAATAGCTATATGTACCAGGATGTTGGTCGATGTTGGGATACTTGAGTACAGTGGACACGTTAGCTCAAGACTTCCAAGTGGAGACGCATTTCTGATACAGCCTGTCGACGATGTGCGGTCTGATCTTGGTCCTTCACGTTTGTTGGTGGTTGGTCTCGATGGTCAGTTAATCGAAGGTGACGGACAGCCGCCTTCTGAGACATCCATACATTCAGAAATCTATAAGGCCCGTCCAGATGTAAATGCAGTGGCGCACTTTCACCATGATCCCACCACGATGTTCTCTATGGTAGCGACACGCCCGCTCGTGCCTGTGAAGAACCATGCTGTACGGTGGGCCCATGATATCCCAATCCATCCTGACACCTCGCATATATCCTCCGTTGAACAAGGTCAGGAACTTGCCAAGACTTTAGGAGCCTCTCATGCGGCTCTTCTAAGGGGCCACGGCGAGGTGGTTGTTGCTGAAAGCATCAAGACACTATTTGCAGACGTAATTCACTTTGTTGAGAATGCGACCGCATTGGCCCATGCAGTGCTTCTAGGCGAGGTGGTACCTTTGGCCACAGATGACCTTGAGAAGTTCCAGTCCACCTTCAACCGGGAAAAACATTCAAGGAAGCTTTGGACCTATTACTCGGTTACTGCCGCAAACAAGGGTCTGATTCCCGTCGAATGGTTATTTGACTGAGATTAGAACTCCACTTTTGTCAATATCCAGGGGGATAACTATCTCACAGCAATCCCTTCTATCGGGTTCGAGGCCGCTGGGTTGATAGAGAGCGGATCTTGGATCGTTTGGCGCCACACTATCGTATAGTGAGCGTGCGCGAAAAATTGTTGCCAAAGCGGTCTGATTTGTGAATTTTGAGGGTAAGTTTCATTCAGATACTCGGAAAACAGGCTAATCGCAGGCTAGATTAGGTAAAGTACGTGTACTGAGCAAAAAATGATAATACCAATATATCGATGACTTGACTAGCTGGGCGCGACCTGCTAGAAACTTGAGTGCAACTCGGCAGTTGCGGGTTTCCTTGATAGGGGTTCAAGGGCAGGTGAATGACTCGGGGACCCTCATGAAAGGCAGATTGCGTACTGACGGTTGTAGATAAATAAGTTGCGTTATGCGACTTGATCGTTAAATACTCGGATGGGGGGAAGTTGAAGACTAAAATATTGGGGCTTACTTTGGTGTCCGCACTAGTAATAAGTGCATGTGGATCCAGTGGCTCGGCAAGCTCTACCGCAACTACTGCAGGAAGTTCGTCTGCAACAACCAGTGCCGTAGCTAAGGCGTCAACGGCTACGCAGCTTAGTTTCAATGCTGATGGCACCCCGAATCTCAAGGGTTTGACATTTGCGATTGGAAACGCAGCAGGTAGTGCACACATCGGGGATACGAACGTATATAACCTAGTTCAAATGTTGAAGAAATGGGGTGCTAAAGCATCTCAGACAAATGCTTCTGGAAATGCTGCCGAACTAGCGGTCGCCAGTGGTTCGCTGAACGCGACTACCGGCCCGCTTCCAACAGAAGTGGATGCCGGTCTCATTGTGTTTGGACCGAACCAGGCCCGTCTTGACGATGTTCTCTTAGCCAAGACCAGCGTTGCCACACTTTCTGACCTTAAGGGTAAGAAAGTGGCGATCTGCTGCGACGCATCACCAGACGGAGTGCTTCTGAGCGCGGCTCTCTCTAAAGGCAACTTGACCTCATCGCAGGTAACTTTGCTTAAAACTGGTGCCAGTAGCGCGTCTCTCAATGCACTAATTGCCGGACAGGTTGATGCGGCCTTTGTCCACTCTAACGCAGTGCCAAAAGCTGGAAGCAAATTCCACGTGTTGGCCGTTGGTGCTACGCTTTTGCCGCAATACGCCGACAGCTTCATGGCTGCCGAGGCTTCATGGTTGAAGGCAAATCCAGCAATGGCTGAAGCGATCGACTTGGCTTGGCTGGCTTCTGCAAAGTTGTTCAATACCGACGAAGCATCGTGGGTAACTGCGGCCTCAGCGTATACAAAGGCTGCAGATACCACTGCGCAATATCAGGCGGCCTGGACAGAGTTGCAAAGTATCCAAGGATGGCCTACTGACCAATCAATTGTCAGTTCTTCGGTTGTGTCTTTCAATCTTGGTATTGCCAAACAGCAAAATGCCCTCAAGGGCCCAGGTTTGAATCCGGCAGCACAACTAATAGATTTGACACCTTGGCAAAGCGCTTGGACGCAATTTAGTGCTCACGAAAGCGCTTATTAAGTGGCGGATCAGATGACTAATAGACTCGCATCTGGCGAATCTTCGGCTACAGGCCTCCTGGGTGATTCCCAGGGGGCCTCGGCCGGAAACATCGATAACTCAGGGAATGGATCGATGGAAACTGGTATTGATTTGGTTGTTCCAGGGTCAAAAAAGTCAGGACTGTCACAAGGTAATAAGCAGCGTATTGCTCGTTGGATTGCAGTGCTGGTCGTTGTTGGTCTTTGGCAGCTTTCGGGTTTGTATTTGAAGCCCATCTTTATTTCAACTCCCACGGCAATCATTGGTTCATTTTTCAGGCTGATCCTTGATGGCCGTTTACCTAAAGCCTTTTTTCAAAGTTTGTCGGAAATGCTTGCTGGAATAATCATTGCCGCAATTGTGGGGGTCGGAGTGGGTCTACTTATGGGCCGCGTCCGAATCATTGAGCGGGCATTTGAGCCACTTGTGGCATTCGGGAATGCGACTCCCTCTATCGCACTACTCCCGGTTATGGAAGTTTGGTTTGGCATAGGTACCAAGGCCAGGGTTGCATTCATCATGGTTATCTGCATGTGGCCTTTGTTGGTGAATACCTATGCCGGAGTTAAGGCTGTTCGTACGAATTTTACAGATGTTGGCAAAGCCTTCGGACTCGATGGTTGGAAACAGACCTGGAAGGTTTATTTTCCTGGAACAATACCTTTTATTTTCATTGGGATTCGAATTGCACTTGCTGTTGGCGCCGTTGGAATGATCCTCGGAGGTCAGGAGATCGGTGACACCGGGCTTGGTGGATTGGCCTCGACATTCGGTAGTTACAGCCAAACTGCGGATCTGATATCGACGATTGTTACGACGACTGGGTTGGCATTAATTCTTTTTGCGGTTGCTCGGAAGCTCCAGGCTTGGCGTTTTCCGTGGATCGCCGATACATCAGCGGGAAGGCGCAGCGCATAATGACTTATGAATCACAAACCGATTCAAGAATAGGTGGTTCTACGACCATGGATCCGGGTTCCTCATTGCACAACGGTAAGCCTATCTTGGAAGTGAAGGAAATGTGCAAGACGTTCTTTGCCAAAGAGCGCACTGTTATTGCACTTGACCATGTGAACCTTTCGGTTTATAAGGGTGAATTTATCTCCCTGGTCGGTCCGAGCGGCTGTGGCAAGACAACACTTCTAAGAATAATTGATGGTTTAGAGATAGCTGACGCGGGACAGCGCAGCCTCGAAGGTGTACCTCTCTCGGGTATTTCGCAAGATATGGCCTATGTCTTCCAAGATATAAACCTTCTACCCTGGCGGTCAGTTTTAGATAATGCCGCACTTGGTCTTGAGGCACGGGGAATGGGAAAGAGTGAACGAAAAGACCGCGCTATGGAAGTTCTCGAGATGGTTGGGTTGGCCTCATTCGCCAGTTCTCCACCGTACACTCTGTCTGGTGGAATGCAACAGCGGGTAGGTGTGGCACGGGCGCTTGCAGTGCGTCCGAAGGTGTTGTTGATGGACGAGCCTTTCGGACAGCTGGATAACTTTACCAGAGAGGCTCTCCAGGTTGAGATTGCCCAACTATGGGAGAAGTTGGGAATGACTATTGTGTTCGTTACCCACGACGTTGACGAGGCAATATTTTTGTCTGACCGAGTCGCTTTATTCCAACCTGCTCCTGGACGCATAACAGAAATTGTGGATGTGGATCTCCCCAGACCCAGAGCTGATTATGACGTCCGAGCCCACCCGAGGGCGCTCGAGCTACGGAGTCATATCATGACCCACCTGCGTGCTGGCAAGGGGATGCCAGAATGAGCTTGAAAGTTTCTGAGATCAATGTGAACGAGGATTTGGCGAGTAGAATGCCAAAGCCCCCAAAACCGTCGATTTCGCAACGAAGCTGGACCATCGTGGTCGCTCCTTTGGTGGTGGTTGCGATAATCGCTACCGCATGGGAGATCGCGGCGAGTTTTGTCAGTCCCGTTTTGATTCCTAAACCGCAACAGGTGGCGAGCGATTTTATGACGCTCTTCAGGGCAGGCACTGCCCAGGCGGCTCTGTCGATTTCGATTCGAGAACTCTACATCGGTTTAGTAATAGGGCTGGTTGCGGGTATTTTACTTGGGATGCTTATTGGGCGATATTCGATGGCCGAGGGAATTCTGGGTCCATTTATAAATTCGGCTAACGCAACGCCGCTGAACGTGTTGATTCCGTTGCTCATTTTGTGGGTTGGGATTTCATCCAAGGCAAGGATTTTATTTGTTGTCTTGATTACCTTCTTCCCGGTGTTACTCAACACAGCTGGTGGTTTGCGGAACGTGAGCCGCGGTTATGTGGAGGTCGGGAGAACTATGGGCCTTAGTGAGCGTCAGTTGGTTCGCAAGGTTATCCTGCCGGCATCTGTCCCCTATATTTTTGCCGGTGTTCGGATAGGTGTTGCACTCGCGGTTATTGGGATGATTGTGGGTGAGATGGAGGTGAGTAATGTCGGGCTTGGATATCTGCTTAACTTTTATGGCGAGGGATTCCAGACCGGTAGATTATTAGCCCTTGTGTTCCTGGCATCTTTGGTTGGTGTGTTCAATGTAACGGTAGTCCGTTTGATCCAACGGCGTTTTTTCAAATGGACACTTGTAGGTCGCTAATAAATTTGATTAATGGGTTATAACCCATTAAT
>JABEUP010000192.1 GCA_013044365.1 Acidimicrobiaceae bacterium | reverse complement strand
GGCCAGCCGGGATTTAATTTACATGCTTATTCTTTGTCGGGAAGGCGGGACTTGAACCCGCGGCCTCAGCGTCCCGAACGCTGCGCGCTACCAAGCTGCGCTACTTCCCGCAAATGTTAATTCGCTTTAGTTTGCCCGTATCGATCCTAGTTGGGATTTGGTTCACTATGCAGGCATAAATGCCTGGTCTTCATAACTGCCAGACTTTAGAATTGCGTTAACTGCCCGCTTGATCTTAAGGGAATCAAGTGGTTTGATAATAAAGCCGTCCGCACCTGAGCGTCTTGTCATGAAAACGTCAGCTCTCCGGTCCAGCATCACCAATACCTTCGTCGGCTTGATTCGGTTAGCCTTTTCACCCAGCCGGATATCGAGGGTTATCGCTGTAGCTCCCATATTCGCCACTTGCAAGTCGACTATAACAAGGTCCGGGTTCTCTTCTTTGAGCAGCTCCATCAGCTCGATTCCAGAGGAAAGTTCCACCAGTTCATTACCGGGCCCGGCAATCGCGGAACTCACCGAGTTTTTTAGATTTTGCGAGTCTGAAACTATGTATATCAATGGCACGGTAAAGAACCTACTTTATTTTCTCGAAAAATGCACTTTCACAATGAAACTGAATTTACATATCTGGATCTGGAGTCAACCAGAACTTCTCCAATCTCCTCGATTTCGCTAAGAGATCCTACGTCATGGGCTAACAAAGGTACCAAAATATGATGTCCACTGCTTATTATCGCAGAGAGTCTAGAAAGTTGTTCCAACTCTGCTGACCGCAGTTTTACAAGATATCTCAGATTTTCGAGGATTTCTTTAGGTACTTTTGCAAGTTCGCTCTCCGGCATCCCGCCAAATTCCGGCGTTACCTTATTGGATACGACAAGGTCAACATCGAGGTCGAACTCCTCAAGCCTGGAGGCGAAAAACAGCGCTTCATCGATCGTGTCTTTGTGTGTTCCCGTTACAAGCACAAAGGAGGTTGAATCCCGCGCTAATAGTCCCTGAACCTCGGCGGCCCTGTTTTTGAATCCTTCTTCCATTCCTTCAAAAGCCTGGAAGAACTCGACGGCGTCGGAAACTACCTGGGTGCCAACAACTTTTGATATCGTTCGTAGCAAGAGCCGGGTTGCAAGAGTTACCGGCCGGAAAACGCTTGGGCTTGGTGATATCAATAGCCTGAAAACCCGATTCTCAAGGAACCCCGTCAGACGTTTGGGGGCGTTGAGGAACTCGATCGCATTTCTGGCAGGAGGGGTATCAACCACCAGCATGTCGAATCTTGGATCCCGGGATAGTTCATGGAGCTTTTCCATGGCCATATACTCCTGCGTGCCGGACAAATTCTCAGTTAGATTTTGATAGATCGGATTGTGAAAAATAGTTTCTATCTGTTCTGGCGTGTTGGCAAATTTTTGTACTAATTCGTCAAAAGTCGAATTCGGATCCAGCATTACAGCCCAAAGATCAAGTTCGGGTGATGTGTCAATTTTTTTCGGGTCGTTACTTAATTCGGTGATTCCCATGGCGTCCGCCAAGCGCCTGGCAGGATCAATGGTGACGACGCAAACATGTCTTCCTGCCTTGGCAGCCATATAGCCAAATGCCGCGGCAGTGGTAGTTTTTCCTACCCCGCCCGTGCCAAGACAGATGATTACTTTGGAATTCCTTAGAATATCAAGGCTCACGGTTTGGCCCCGATCTTGGTCTCCAGGGTATCTGCCAGGTAATTTATATCCCTGTCATCTAACTCCACGGTTGGCAACAGTGGGATTTTGATTGGAATCAAGCCAAATGCCTTTCCGGCTAAATCTGAGAATTTTTCCTGTGATTCGGTTCGCGCCTTCGTGTATGCTGCTGCCCGGTAAAAGGGCGAGTCGGAATCCCCGGATGAAGAGTCGGCTTTCCCGCTTTTAAAAGCCAAAGGCGGGAGTAGGGAGTTCACAAACAATGCCCTTGAGGTGATCCCGGCGTTTAGCCTCAGCTGGTTCATGGTCTCTATACTTTCTTTGACCGGCGTGTCTTCTGCAAGTGTCACAAATACAGCTCCCAAGCGTTTGGGGTCTGATAGGAGTTCCAGGACCTCGCGGGATTGTCTCTGCAAAGGTCCTGCTGCTGCGATATCGGCCAGTCCTTTTGGAGTTGCAATCAGGCGAAGAAAATGTCCCGACGCCGGCGCGTCGAAGATGATCAAATCCCACGCTTCTGATTTCTCCATTTGCTTGATTTTTGCCAGAACCAGCAAGTCCGCGATCCCTGGTATTGCGGTTGAGATAATTCCGGCAAGTCCAGCGGAAGACAGGCGTTTTCCCAACTGGCCCAGGCCATGTTCATTGAGATAGCTGATCAAAACTTCGCCTGGCTCAAGTGAGCCAAAGCTGAGGAGTGGATGTTTTTCGGCTAGAAAATATGTTCCTGAAGTTCCTGCAATGACGGAGATTTTCTTACCAGCCCGCGTTCCGATTTCAGCTAAAACCCGAGCTAAAGTGGTTCTTCCGGTTCCGCCTTTACCCACAATGACCAGAACTTTCTGGCTGAACAAGTCAAACACTTCATCGTTATGTAATTTTTGACCAGCATGGGCCATATCTGGCAAATCTAATCTCCGCTCTAAATATGCAAGTAGCCGATCGGTCTGTTTTGCAGAAATTATATAGTTAGACCTACCTCCTGATCATCCGCCAACGTGCATAGCCGGCGAGGCAAAATAGTCATATACCACTAGTGCGAAAATGCTGATCGTTATCACATGTACAACTGAGCACCAAAGACATATGGAGTTGATTATCAAGAGTTCGGCTGAAAGCAGCCACAGAACGAAGGCCACCCCCAAAAACATTGATCCCAGTCTCGGTACCTTAAGGTTCTCCTGTTTGAATCCCCAAGGCGAATTTATTACCGAGAGGTAAAGAAAAAATATCAGTCCCCAGACGGCAACCGGAATGTTAAGAAAATATGATTGCGGGGAAGTTGTAACTCTTGCGCAGTTGATTATGCCGCTTGACGGGCATGCGAGAATGGAGGTTGAGGTAAAGTGTGCCGCCGTCAAATAGGTTCCCACCGCCGCGCCCATCAGGCTGAGTACAAAGCATGCCGTCCGAATCGGCGTCATTGCTTTATATTTTCGAATTCCTATGATTTCCACGTTTTCAATCTCCTCAGAATTCTTTGGTTCGCAATCCCCTGGGCCCGCGTTCCTTCTTGGAACTATTTGAATTGTGTGCTGTTCCTAAATCCTGATAGGTATTTCACCCAGCCTATTTTAGTGTGCTTTCAATTTGCTGGATATAACTCAGACTACAGACGCTGGATGGTTGGTTGTTATCTATCTTGCAAATGGTTGCCGTAATAATGTTGGCAGATCCAAGTATTGCTTTGCCAGGGGCAGAAGAGGTATTGGAGAGGCTGCCGGCGATTGTCTGCATCGATAAACCCTGGAGTATCCCCGGATTATAGCTGGAGCCTCCCAAGACGTATTTGTTTCCAAAATCAAGGAACGGTATTCCGCCCTTGGTGGGAGTATAGGGTGGGATGTCCCAGGTCGAGAGTAGTTTGCTCTCCTGCGTTGTCGGGATATCGAGCGGGGTGTAACTGCCGCCTGAGGGGATGTTGGTTTGCATTTCGACTCCAACAAAACCTATGTATTTTGAGCTATAGCTGGCGCCATGGAAGCTGAATGTCTGAGTATTTGGATAGGAATCAGTTGAAGAGGAGGAAGTCGCACCAAGATTTGAGAATGTTCCGAATCTAGAAAGGGCGGACACTATTGCCCACCTTTGAGCTGCACAGTACGGGCAATAGTCGGCTCCCATGTAGAGCACTTCCGGCAGTCCATTCGTAGTCAGGGAGGTCGATTCCTTGATTGGGGATGGTTTTGGGAGAGTCGAGTTGTAACCAATCTTGCTAAAAGCGCTATCTGGCACTCCCGTCGTGGCAGCTACCACGTCAGATGGCGCTACGGCGGATGAGGTGGCAGCCGGTGAGGATGACTTGTTGATCTTGATGAGGATCAGCACTGCAATTGCCATCAGCACAACTACGATCGAGACGAAAGTTATAATTTGTCCACGTTGTGCGGAAGCAGTTTTCTTCTTAGTCTTTGCCATCTATCCTCCGGCATGCATTGCAAATAGTTCAATAACTGAATAACCTCTC
The DNA here is from genome assembly GCA_013044365.1 of Acidimicrobiaceae bacterium. Classification (GTDB taxonomy): domain Bacteria; phylum Actinomycetota; class Acidimicrobiia; order Acidimicrobiales; family Acidimicrobiaceae; genus SCQM01. The sequence goes on along the minus strand of JABEUP010000192.1, from coordinate 263 downwards.
AAAAAGCTACCATCCTCACAAGGTTTTGAGGACGCCGCCTTATTTTTTACGATTATTAGGTCATGCGAAATGGCACTATTTTTTGTTTTGGCTAGTTTTGGATAGGATATTTGGGCCGTGAGAAGTCATATTTCGCTGAAGTTGTCAAGGTGTGAAGTCGCCGGAAAGATGGCAGGATATCTTTCCGGCGGCGATGGGCCAACCATACTGTTCATTCACGGCTGGGCGGTCAATCCCTATATTTATAAAGTTGCGCTGGATCT
>JABEUP010000191.1 GCA_013044365.1 Acidimicrobiaceae bacterium | reverse complement strand
GTTGCCATCGGCGATCACTCCTCTCCAGTGGCACAAATTTCCACCTGAAATCAGCTAAACACATCGTGTATGCTTAGGACCATTTTCTGGTAAAACTATCTGCTAAATCTTCGCTCTCCGAAAGCACAATCCATGGAAACAAAAGTAAATCCCTTATCAGTTCGGCGAAGGATTCAGTATCGGGCTCTCCCGTACCTCGCATAGATGCCGCCTTCGCCAGAACCAACTGCAATACTCTGGCAACTGCCGGACTATCCACCGGCAAATCAATCAACCCGGCCTGTCCATCAAGCCTGAGTTTCTTGGCCAGGAGGATTGAAAGATCAACTAACACTTTATGAAAACCGCCATCAGATTCGTCAAACAGAACACCGTTGCTTGAAAACCGGAATATTAGTCCGGAAATAAACCATCGCAGACTATCCTCGCGGAACCCAACCAGCAAAGCATGGGCAAGAAGGCGACTCTCCGACTGCACATCCCTATCGAAACTCAGACACAGACTAGCAAGCACACTGAGTTCGCTCACAACTGAATGGTCATACCGGTCAACCAGGCCGGCAATAAAACTGCTGTTACGGCGGGTCTCAATGGCTTGTTCCAGCTTTGAGGAACTCCCGGCATATGACGCCCCTGACGAGAGGATGAAATCCACAACTATCTGAGCCTGAGTGTCAAAGCCCCGCTGCAACTGCTCAACTTCTATCTCCCTAAAACTATGCCCTTTATTCATCCCCTCCTCGACTTTAACCAAATCGTCGTCGATTTCAATAACGCCCATACCGTCTTCGGTTTCCAAAAGAACGGCCTGCCTCAAAGTATCCAGAATTGCCAGCCTCAACAGGGGCTCCGTGACGCCGAAAATCGCCAAGGCCGGTTTGAAATCCCCAGGGACTTGCGATTCATCTGCAATGACCTCGAATTCAAACCTTGAACTCACATAGCCGGTCTGAAAGGGCGCAAACTTCAAAGTCCATATTCCAACTAGGCCTTCACCTCCGCTACCGCTGCTTCTGAAGCGCATGGCGGCACCACATGAAAAGAGATCGTATTTACCCGTATCAAAATAGATTGTGCGAGTCTGCTTTGCCTGCTTGGGTGCTACCCTAAGACCCGCCTGTGCAAAATCCACGATTGGGAGGACGAAATCAAAAGGGGCGCTTAGTTTGGTTTCAACCTCGAAATTCACTTACCGAATCCACTTCTGAACCACAGTCTCCTGACGTGTCGTCGTATCGGCGTGGACCCCTCAAGCGCAAGCTCCTGGAATCGGTCCTGGGCTCGCACCAGCCCAGACCCAGGTGATTTGATCCAGTCTCCATTCTCGAGCAATCTCCATGAGGAACAATCATCCTCAAGGTCGAGGTTCACAATTTCGATTACACGCTGCCGAAGGCGCGGATCCTCGATCGGGAACAAAGCCTCAATACGGCGGTCCAGATTTCGCTGCATCAAATCAGCCGATCCAACTAAAACCCTTCCTGATCCGGTGTTCATATCGCCGAAAATAAATATTCGTGAGTGCTCAAGGAACCTTCCCACAATCGATTTCACTCTGATGTTCTCCGATAGACCGGTAACGCCCGGCCTCAAACAGCAAATGCTGCGCACTATCAGATCGATCTGAACACCGGCATTAGACGCGACGTATAGAGCATCGATTACCTCAGGATCGATTAATCCATTTACCTTGATAACAATTCGGCCTGCCTCGCCCAAACGAGTCTGTTCTAAAATGAACTCCAGAATTCTCGGCCTCAATCGGCCCGGAGCCAAAATGAGCTTCTTATATTCGACCCTTTTTGAAAATCCCGTCAGAAGATTGAATACCTCCGACAGGTCTGCTCCGAGATCAGCATCTGCGGTAAGAATGCCGATGTCCTCATAGGACTTGGCGGTCTTAGAATTATAGTTTCCCGTTCCCAGGTGACAGTAACGCAAAGTCGAGCCATCGTCTTCGCGCCGAACCACCAACACAGCCTTAAGGTGTGTCTTCAAACCGGCAAGACCGTAGACGACATGGACTCCCGCTTCTTCAAGCGCTCTAGCCCACGCTATATTGGCTTGCTCGTCGAATCGGGCCTTGACCTCCACCAGGACCGCCACCTGTTTGCCGGATTCAGCAGCTTGAATCAACGAAGCCACGATGGGAGAATCCCCGGAGGTCCTATACAGAGTTTGCTTTATTGCCAACACCGCTGGATCATTCGCAGCCTGCTCAATAAACCTCTCGACAGTTGCGGAAAACGATTCATATGGGTGATGCACCAGTACATCACCTTCACGCAATGTCGCGAAAACATCCACCGGTCCTGAATCAGAACCACCAAAGGAAGCCGGTGTAACCGGGACCCAGTCAGAATCATGCAGATCAGGTTGCATGATCTGATACACACCCCATAGACCGCTAAGATCAAGCGGGCTGTTCAACACATAAACGTCATCCGGATGCAGCCGTAGCTCTTTGACCAATAATGCCGCCACATCTGGATCCGGATCTCTCTGAAATTCCAGTCTCACAGCTCTGCCAAATCTTCGCCGCCTGAGCTCCATTTCTACAAAGGCAAGCAGATCGTCAGCCTCTTCCTCCTCAAGAGTCAGGTCGGCGTTTCTGCTTACCCTGAACACGTATTGAGCACCGATATCCATTTCAGGGAAAAGCTGGTCTAGATGGGTGGATATCACCTGCTCCAACGGAATGAACCTGACTCCATCGGGCAGGGATACAAACCTCGGCAAAATCGGTGGAATTTTGACCCTGGCGTACCGGGATACCCCAGAGCTAGGATCGGTCACCCGAGCCAAAAGATTCAGGGACAAATTTGAGATATATGGAAATGGGTGCGAGGGATCTACCGCCAATGGCGTCAAAACCGGAAAGATAGTATCCTCAAAAACAGCAGCCAAATACTCCCTGTCTGCAACTGAAAGTTCATGCCAGCGCAAAAGCTTTATCCCGGAATCAGAAAGCGATGGCAAAAGACTCTCATTGTAAATCTGGTCTATCCGCTCCATAATGACAAGAACCTTGGCTCTCACCGCCTGGAGCTGTTCCCTAACCGAAAGACCGTCCGGACTCAAAGAACGAACACCAGCCGCCAACTGGTCCTTTAATCCGGCCACCCTTACTTGAAAGAATTCGTCCAAACCCTCCGAAAGGATCGCCAGAAACTTGGCCCTTTCCAAAAGCGGAACCGTCTTGTCCTCCGCCAGATCAAGAACCCGCAAGGCAAAATCAAGCCAGGACAGTTCCCTGTTCATAAACCGGGAACTTCCAAAACCCTCTAGCTGCGAACCTGACATTGCGTCCATAGCAAAAGGCTATTTGATTTAACCGCCACATGAGTGGCATAACATACAGCAATACTAGAAATTCAAAAGCGCAATAGCCCCAAATCTATCGTCAAATCGTTCCAGAGAGGCTACTATGCCTTTAGCGAATTCTGATTTTACAAGTGAGTGAGCCCATATGAGTTCAGGAAATCTGCTAGTCGCACCCGATGTGAACGACCAAAAAAGGAGATACAAACTCCGGCTTGGCGGTCGTAACCAGCGGCGCTCCACAGAACTCGGCCTCTTAATCATCTCGATAATCATTACCGTATCCGCATATATAGTGTCGTCCCTCGGCAAATCGGCAACAATACCCACCAACATCATCCCGATTCTGACAGTCATTATCGCACTCAGCCTCACCGCACATATCGGCACCAGAAAACTGGCACCGAATGCTGACCCGGTTATTTTGCCGATAGCCTCACTACTCAATGGAATCGGCTTCGTGATAATCACCAGAATTGATTATCACGAAGCCTCATTGCAGGCAATTTGGAGTACGGTCGGAGTAATCCTGTACCTGGCCTCGCTTTGGTTCATTCGTAATTCCGCAATTCTCGACCGCTACCGCTACCTTTTGGGAGTCGGAGGCATCGGGCTCCTCATACTACCTTTAGTCCCGAAACTGGGGATCAATATCAATGGCGTTCGGCTCTGGATCCATATCGGACCAATGACATTTCAACCGGTTGAAGCGGCAAAATTACTTCTTGCAATTTTCTTCTCCTCCTATTTCGTTGAAAAACGGGAACTCCTGGGCCACCCGATTGGAGGGGACAAGAAAGTTACGCTTTTCGAAATCCGGGCGCTCGGTCCGATATTTGCAGCCTGGGGTATCTCACTTTTGATCATGACTGCCGAAAGAGACATCGGTTTCTCACTTCTAATCTTTTTGATATTCATCATCACCCTGTGGTTGGCCACTTCAAGAAAGACTTACCTGGTACTGGGTGGTGGTCTCTTTGGACTTGGTACTATCTTCGCTTCTTTGCTTTTCCTCCATGTAAGGGAGCGGCTCATCGTGTGGCTAAATCCGTGGAAATATGCCAGCACGATTGGATACCAGCTGATTCAGGGCCAATTTGCACTTGGATTCGGGGGCGTCGGCGGTACTGGTTTAGGCCGAGGCCACCCAACGATCATCCCGGTCGTGACAAGTGACTATATATTCGCCGCTATAGGAGAAGAGATGGGTCTGCTTGGAACCACAGCGATCGTCTTCGCGTTCCTGCTAATAGTGGGTGCAGGGCTTCGCGCCTCCCTGCGGGCCAAGAGTGATTTCTCGAAGCTGCTCGCAGCCTCGTTCACCGCCATAATCGGACTCCAGTCGTTTTTCATCATGGCCGGAATTGTTCGATTGTTACCTCTTACCGGCGTAACTCTACCGTTTGTGGCATATGGAGGTTCATCATTGGTGGCCAATTATGTCTTGATTGCAGTCCTAATGCGGATCTCACACGAGGGAAACTCCACCTAATGAAACGTCCTTACTTTGTACTTAGTTGAATAAGTCCTCATCTATCAGGATTGGGACCGGCAGCGGTTGACCAAGTGCCAATATAACTCCGTCCGAGGGTCTGCAGGGAAACATCCTTGGCCTGTCTGAAGCGGAGGTAAAGGTAATTTGGGCCAAATATACACCATTTTCCCGGCAAGTGATCTGGACCACGGCAACACTGAAATCAAAGGCGGTCATAACCTCACAAAAAAGATCCCCCATCATTGGCCGCGGAGGTTTCAACCCATCCAACAATCCGGCGATAATTCCCGCTTGCTCAATTGAAATCGGAATACCAAGCGCCCGCTTTGGCTCATCCAGCTCTATGAAGTTAAGCCGGCCAAATGTCTCTGGCAGTCTTACGCCCACACTCGCAACAACCGCCTGACGAAACTTAGGAAGTTGCTCCGGCGGGCCAGGAAGCTTCTCGGTTTCGGGTAGAGCCTGCTCACCAACACTATCGGCAGCAGTATCAACTTCTCCTGTCTGTAAAGGTATTTCCTCATTCATCGCGGATTCCTCATGCCAACATTGAGCACCAACCCAATAGCTGCAAAGAATGCAAGGGCAGCTGATCCACCATAGCTGAGAAATGGCAAAGGAATACCGGTTATCGGCATGATACCCATGGTCATGCCTGCGTTTTGAAATATTGAAAATGCCAGGAAACCAAGAACCCCGCCGACCAGTATCTTTCCCAGCGGATCCTTGGCGCGCTTCATAATGCACCAAACCCGCCATGTCATATAGGCATAGATCAGCAAAAGACCACCCGCTCCCACAAAACCCAGCTGCTCGCCAACAGCCGTGAAAATAAAATCTGTCTGCTGCTCAGGCACATAGGAGAGGTTCGTCTGGGTCCCATTGAACAGCCCTTTGCCAAAGAGTCCGCCAGAACCAATTGCAATTTTCGACTGAGCCAGGTTGTACCCATTTTGCAATGTTGAGGTGTTGGGATTTACGAAAGATGTAAGGCGTTGCAACTGATATTTCTGTAACACTCCCAGTGCCACAATGGCAACCACTCCAATTAACCCAAGAGCAATCAAAACAGTTAGCCATCCGAGCGGAACTCTCGCAAGAACGAGCATTGTCAAAAGCACAAATCCCATGACCAGCGCAGTTCCAATATCCGGCTGCTTGATCACCAGAACCATAGGAACCCCGGCAATCACAAGGATCCTCAGCAGCATAATTGCATCTATCTCATCCTCCTGATGAGCCTGAAGATAGGCGGCAACCGCAAATATGATCGCAAGCGCTGCAAACTCAGAGGGCTGCAATTGAAGGGGACCAATCTGAAACCACCTCTGCGAACCAAGCGCCCTCTTACCGATCGGCGTCAGAACCGCCAAAAGGGCCAGAACAACACCGCCATAGAATAGGAATCCCAAATTCCCCAACTGGTGATAATCAATTGTAAGCAGCACGAACATAACGGTTATGCCGAACATTACGTACAACGCCTGGCGTTCGAGATACGAGTAGGGATTGAGCCCGGCAAGGAGAAGTTTTTCCCTGGTGGCCGAATAGATCATTATTACGCCCAGAAATGCTATTGATACCGTGGCCATGAAAAGTGTGAAATCGAAATGCAGAAGGGTCTGGGTCCAACTCTTCGACCTGTCTACTGGCATCCACGCTCCTCTACAATTAATCCTTGTACCATATACTTATCTGTTTCATGAATCTAGCGGTATTGATATTTTGTTAAAACTACAGGAAAGCTGTTCACGAAAGTAGACAGAGTCTGCATATGCAAAACATAGATTTTAGCGCTACATTAAACCTAGCCTTTTTACTCCAGCTTTTAGGACAGGAGCCACCCCGATGAGCCTCTTCAAACGAATGTCACAGGTCTTTCAACAAAAGGCCAATGCTGCGCTCGACAAAGCTGAAGATCCAACACAGGCGCTGGATCTTTCCTACCAGAAGATGCTTGAGAATCTCCAGCAAGTTAGACGATCAATCGCTGACGTGCTAACCTCACAAAAACGGCTTGAGGCGCAGCAAGCTACTTTGTCGGCGCAGTACGATAAACTCCAAGGCCAGGCACGTCAAGCACTCCAACAGGGTCAGGAGGATCTCGCAAAGACTGCCCTGACCCGTGCAACCACTGTAAAGAGTCAAATCGAGCAACTCACACCGCAAATCGAGCAACTCAAGACCCAAGAACAATCACTTGAAGACACCGGACAAAAACTCCAGTCCAAACTTGAACTTTTCAGGTCACAAAAAGACACCATGAAGGCCCAGTACACGGCGGCCAAAGCGTCCACGAGCGCGATGGAGGGTCTGACCGGACTCTCTGAAAACATGACTGACGTATCCATGATGATCGACCGGGCCCAGGACAAGATCACCGGTCTCCAGGCAAGAGCTGCCGCGGTTGGTGAACTAGCAGATTCAGGCGTATTGGACAATCTTGCGATTGGCTCCGCCTCTCACGATGACATCGAAGCTCAGCTAAAGAAATCATCGACCGACTCTAACGTGGACTACCAGCTCGAGGCGATGAAAGCTCAGCTCGGAATTGGGTCTGGGAAAGCGGGATCCCCAGCAGAAACCCCCGGACCCGGCGGCAATACGTTGGTAATACGTATTACCGGCGACTCCGTCTACGAAGTCCCCACGTCGGTAAAACCGGCCCTGGACAGTCTCGATGATTCACTTGAGACTGCCATAACCCGTAATGACCAGGAAGCCTTCTCCAAGTCGGCTGATGAATTGATTAAACTGATTCACGGTATCGGCAAGAAGCTTCCTGACAACGATCTCCGGTCGTCTGATCTTATTGTCCCGTCGCAGGATATGACGGTTGAACAGGCCAAGAAAATGTTGGAAGATGAATCCCAGGGTTAATGGGTTACCACAGCGGCGAAGAACGACTAGTATCCCCCTCTTTTAACATCATCATCGCTGTCCACGGCCAATATTTCGTCCACAAACTTAGATGATCTCTGGCAAAAAGATTATCCTTCCAAACGATGTCGAACTACTGACCGACTCAAAATTGTGTACAACGACGGGATACTCCGCGGCGGCAGTGTAGCCTAGCCCGTCGGCACAAGGTCCGTAACCAGGCTCAAAATAGCTGATCCAAGACTCAACGCAGAGGAGGTTGAAACTTCTTTATCGTCACTCTTCGATGAGTTTGAGAATACGGAAACGCCACCCCCTTCCGTGAGGGAGAGGTGAGCAAATCAAGCTACGTTTTTAGAATCTTTGCGCAATTGGCCAAAGAGTCGATGCAGTTGTGGCGGAGACTCCCTGAAACCATCTCTAGCGGCCGTCGGGAGGCTGAAGTATGTGACGCATGATGTCCAATGGTGGTTCCTGTCCTGTCCATATCCGAAAAGCCCGGGCTGCCTGATGCACCAACATGCCAATCCCGTTTGAAATCCGGGCTCCTGCCCCCATGGCATCTTTCAAAAGCGGTGTCATCAACGGAAAATAGACAATGTCGCAAACAAAATGCCTGCTCTCTAACAATCCCGACGGAATTGGACTGTGCCCTTCGCCATCCGTTTCGGTCATGCCAACACTGGTGGCATTGATCAGAATCTCAGCATTCCTGGCGTCGCCTATCTCGCCCGAACGGGCGACCGACTCACCCAGTGCAACGACCCTTTCAACAGCTTCACTACGGCGGCCAACAACTGTTATGCCGCCTACGCCGGCCTCCTTCAAAGCAAGAACAATTGCCCTTGCAGCACCACCCGTTCCAAAGATCATTACCGACTTTCCAGCGATGCTGCCACCGAATTCAAATTCAAGCGAGGCCACTAGCGCGGGACCATCGGTCGAGTCACCCACAAGCTCCCCGTCGTCCCAATATACACAGTTGACAGAGTTCAGCCTGTGTGCCCGATCCGTTACTCTATCAAGATGGCCGATGATACTCGCTTTGTGAGGCATGGTTACAGACAGTCCAGCTATGCCCATTGAGCGAACGCCACGGATAGCACCTTCGAGATTCTCCCCAGCCACTTTTAAAGCCGTATACACCGCATCGAGTTTCGCTGCGGTAAACGCTGCGTTCAGTAAGGCCGGGGACAGCGAATGATCTATCGGATCCCCGATAACAGCGAACACCTTCGTTGACCCCGTTGGCCATGGAAAGACGTCCATGGACCGCTTATTTATTTTTAAACTGTTTCTGTAGGAAGTTGCGACAGACTGCTCTGGCAGGCCGGACATCATAATCCGCTCCTTTGGTTTGGTCTGGTGAATCCGAGAATCACACCCCTGGCTGGCTTTGGACTTAGCGGCATCTTCTAGCCCAGCCCTCTGCTTGCCGCCAGTTTCTCATTTGCCAACTGACCGGCATAGGTTTGGGAAAAAGCCTCGGCTCCATCTTTCTGGACTACCACATAGTAGAGCCAGCTTCCCACGGCAGGATTCAGGGCTGCCTGTAATGCGGCTACCGAAGGCAGAGAAATCGGAGTAGGAGGAAGTCCCGGGTTGAGATATGTGTTGTACGGCGATTTAACTTGCAGATCCGCCAGAGACAGATGACCGGTATCCTTGCCCAGCGCATAGAAGACGGTTGAATCGAGCTGCAAATTCATATGCCGGGAAAGTCTGTTCAGGACGACACGGGCGACCTTATTTCCGTCCCCGGGGTAGATCGCCTCTTTCTCGATGATCGATGCCAGAACCACTATCTGGTAGCCGCTCAGACTGTTTTTCTCCAGTTGCGGCGTAAGTCCAAGCTTGTATGCCTCCGTCACAAATGCATCCGACATCATCCGTATGATGGTGCTGTCAGGGGTGGAAGGGTCAAAACTGTAGGTGTCAGGATACAGAAGTCCTTCAAGCGAATTGCTTGAACTGGGCTCAAAGGGAGAACGAATTGCCCCGGAGTTTGCGACCTGCAGGAAGTGGGCTGCGCTATGTCCCGGCAATCGACCGACCTTCGCCGCTACTTGCGACAATGTAAGACCATCGGGAATGACAAGCTGATCAAGTATTGGCCCCTTAGACAGGGTCGTCAATACCTGCGAATACGGCGAATCCAACACAAACTTATAGGTACCGGACCGGAGCACCACCGGCCGCTGGGTACGCAGCCAGATCTTGAAAATCAACGATGACCCAATAATGTGCTTCGATGCTAAAACTGCAGCAAATTGACTTAGCCCTTCGCCTGGACTTGCAGATACAGTCACCGATAACCGCGATGACCCGCCAGCGACCTGCGACCGATAATAGCGGTATGGAATCACGGCACCGAGAACAACTATCACCGCCACTACTGCAAGTAACAATCGTGCTCTGACGCGATGGCGCCTTCTCAACTCAGACCGGCTCAACTTCCACTCAGATCCGGGAGTTTCAGGTGGGCTGACACGAGCGGTTTCACGCAGACGAAACGTCATAACCTAGCTCACTCTGGCGTCAAGCCAGCTCTGCAGTATTACTGCAGCCGCCGACGCATCTATCACTGCCCGCTGGGCTTTTGCCGACAGGTTGGCCTCTTTCAGCCGCTGTGAGGCTTCTGTGGTACTAAATCTCTCATCATGAAGCAAGATTTCTACCTTCACCTCTTGAGACAGATCGGCTAAAAAACGCTTCACCGACTCTGCGCTTGATCCGGACTTACCGGACAAACCGATCGGATAACCAACAATGACTTTGCCCGGTTCATACTCTTTTATCAGATCGCCCAATCTCCGGATGTCTCCTTTGAGGTCCTTGGTCCTCGTGAAGGATTGCACCGGTAATGCTATGCGGCCATCAGAGTCGCATACGGCAATACCTATCCTTTTTTGTCCGTAATCCAAACCGACGAAACGCACCTGGCTTTTATAATCCCTCGTAAAGCAGTGACTCAACCAGCGCATATGCTTCGTTGAGTTTGGTCACATTCTTTCCGCCAGCTTGGGCAAATTCTGCCTGTCTGCCGGTTCCTCCACCGAGTAAAGTCGCAGCGTCTCTCAAAAGTTCAGATGCCACCAGACCGCTGTCCGATTTCACCGAGGCCACAAGAGAAGCTTTTTCACCATCCGGCGTACCAATAAGGACTACCGCCTCAATGCCAGATTCAGCCTTTACCATCAGTGCCAATTCACGCATCAAATCGGGTGCCAAACTATCGCGCCGCGCCAAAACCCGGCCACTTCTGGCATCGCCAACCAGGTCCTTGGCCATCCTGGCAAGCTCTTTCGCCTGAAGTGTCTTCACCTGGCCCAAAAGCTCACTTTCACGCTCTTTGATCGATTCGATCTTTCCGATTAACTCTCCTGGAGTGGTGCGCAATGAGTCGGCAGCCTGACCGAGGACCTTATCCAACCCCATGAAATACTCAATTGCGCCGAATCCGCTAAGAGCCTCAAGTCTCCTGGTGTTCGCCCCAATTGAACTCTCTGATACGATTACCAACGGACCTATGGCAGCGAGATTTCCCACATGGGTGCCACCGCAAAGCTCCAGGGATTTGTCACCGGCGCGGACCATTCGCACCGTGTCGCCATATTTATCTCCAAAGAATGCCATAGCCCCTTTTTCAAGAGCCTCAACCTTCGACGTCTCCTCAACAATCACCTGCTGATCGGAGAGAATCTGGTTATTAACCAGTCGCTGGACGCGCGCCCTCTCCTCATCAGAAAGCGGCGCCCAGTGAGAGAAGTCAAAACGAAGCCGGTCCGGGGCCACAAGACTGCCCTGCTGTTTGACATGATCGCCGAGCACCTCTCTAAGGGCAAAGTGAAGGAGATGGGTTGCAGTATGATTTCTTCGTATTGCCAACCGTCTCTCAGCATCGACATCGAGCTTTGCAATCTGGCCCAGGGTAGGCAACCCGGAAACAATCTTCGCACGATGCTTGATCAGACCGGGCAGCGCATAGCCTGTATCAAGCACATTCATCAAGGCGCTCTCAGTCGAAATCTTGCCGGCATCACCTATCTGGCCTCCGCTCTCAGCGTAGAATGGTGTCCTGTCAAAGAAAAGTTCCACTTCGCCGGATTGGTCTGTCTCAATTATTCCCAGCAGACGCCCAGAATCCGAAACGACATCATAACCGGTAAATTTCGAGGTCCCAAACTGCTCCAAGATCTCCCGGTACTTGTCTAGGAGTTCCGGATCGGTTCCACCCTCTTTGCCAGCGGCGCGGGCTCTTTCACGCTGGACCTTCATTTGGGAGTCAAAACCCTGCCTGTCCACAGTGAAACCGCGGTCAACGGCGATCTCCTCGGTGAGTTCTATTGGAAATCCATAGGTGTCGTGTAACTTGAATGCCGCCTCACCGGACACCACATCATTAACCTCAAGTTCATGGTCAAGCAGAAGACTGCCAGATTTCAGAGTATTTCTGAACCGCTCCTCTTCACGGGAGATTACCGAAATTATAAAGTCCCTATTGAGGCTAAGTTCAGGATACGCCGAACCCATTACCGAAACAACCGACTCCACCAGTTGAGGAGTAACCGACTTGTCCTGGCCGAGGCTGAAAGAACGCAGAGCTGCTCTGCGGATTATTCGGCGCAGCACATATCCGCGACCCTCATTCGACGGATATACCCCATCTGCCACCAGAAACGACATCGACCGGGCATGATCTGCCATAATCCTCAGTGCAATGTCACTCGATTTGGACTCTCCATATTTGGTTTTTGTTACATCACAGGCAACATCCAAAATTGGCCTAACTACGTCGGTATCATAAACCGAACTCTTTCTCTGCAATATCGGAAGAATCCGCTCCAACCCCGCACCAGTATCTATTGAGGGCTTTGGAAGCGGCTCCAGACTTTGGTCGGCCTGGCGGTTAAACTGCATGAACACCAGGTTCCAAATCTCAAGAAAACGCTCGTCTGAGCCGTATGCGGGACCGCCTGGCTCACCGTACTCAGGACCTTTATCAAAATAAATCTCAGAACAGGGACCGCACGGTCCCACCTCCCCCATTTGCCACCAGTTATCCTCATCCAGTCTCTGGATGCGCGACGGGTTGATTCCGACCGCGTCACGCCATATCGCCTCACCCTCATCATCACCGAGGTGGACGGTAATCCAAATACGATCGGGATCCAGTCCAAGAACTTCGGTGACAAGTTCCCAGGCCATCGGAATAGCTTCCTCTTTGAAGTAATCTCCGAATGAAAAATTTCCAAGCATCTCAAAGAAGGTCAGGTGTCTGGCCGTCCGCCCAATCTGATCCAGATCGTTATGCTTGCCACCAGCCCGCATACATTTCTGGACCGATGTTGCCCGCCGGAACGGAGGTACCTCCTCACCCAAGAAATAAGGTTTAAAAGGTACCATTCCCGCTACTGTAAAAAGGATGCTCGGGTCATGGGGTATCAAAGATGCAGAAGGCACCGCCACATGGCCCCTGTCGATGAAGAATTTTGTAAACGCTGTCCGCAGCTCATCAGATTTCATTTGTACGCCAGCCTATATTGTTTTGCATTACACATGGCTTTTGTACTACCTGACCTGGGGCTTTCTCTTGGGTTCCAACCCCATTTCCTCTCTGAGCGCCACCTCTTGATCAGCTGTCTCGACCCTGGCAACTTCCACTGCCTCAACGAACCGGTCTTTTAACGAAATGACCGACTCCGCGGCAGCTTTACCAACTGCCAGTGGTGTGACCTCCTGAACTTTAGCTTTGATCCTCTTGCGAATCCAAATGCTGGCACCAATACCAAAACCTGTCCCGGAGATGAACCACCGGATCCTCTTTGCCACTATCGGCCGCCTTTACTCTGTTTGGACTGGGACTTAAAGACCATGACTAACTTAGCCACCCCCGCGCGTAGTGCCTTTACCTTTACCACAGGCGAGGCCACGGCGTTGTAGGCGAGTTTTGAGGCATTACCCATGGAACTCGTCACAGTGTTAGCAGCCTCCAGAAGCGTTTCGAACTTGTTTACATCCAACTCCGCATCGTCAACCAGCCCCGAGACCTCACTAATCAACCCACGGATCTCGACCGTCAGCTTCCCCAATTCGTCGTCAAGGGAAGTAGTCAGAGACCTCATCTCGGAGATCAGTATGCCGGCAAACGACAGTGCCACCAGCAGCAGCACAGTTACCACCAGATCAATAACTTGCGAAAATGCCACGAACAACCACTCTCCTTAAAATCTCCACTACTTTGTTCCGTC
>JABEUP010000190.1 GCA_013044365.1 Acidimicrobiaceae bacterium | reverse complement strand
GATATGCATGGTGGCGTCATCAGTGGTCTTGTTCTGAATCGCAAAAATTGCAAGGACTTATTTGATATTTATTATTCTTTTGGCAATCGCAGGCACAATCAATGGTTCGCTTCAGCCACATATTAACCTTTTTATTTCGCATGCAATTCCGCGAAGGCGGCAAGGTCTTGCTTTTGGGGTAAAGCAAGCAGCGGTGCCGCTTGCGACTCTTCTCGCCGGACTGGCAGTTCCATCGGTAGCTCTCACCGTTGGTTGGCGTTACGCCTACCTTGGAGTCGTACCGCTTGGAATTATATTCTTTTTTCTGTCACCTAAGTCGATACATTCCCCGGATCTCTCAAATGAACACAGCACTACCGTAGAACGGCCATCAGCCGCTCCAATTATTGTGCTGGCTGTAGCGATGGGGCTCGGTACCGGATCCGCAAATGCTTTCGTTGCATTTCTGGCTTCCTTTGCCGTGCACTCGGGTTGGAAACCAAGCCTGGCAGGGGTGCTAATTGTTTTCGGTTCCATCATGGGTGTTATTGCCAGGGTCGGTCATGGAATTCTCGCTGACAGGAGACATGGACGCCATTTTCTATTTGCCATGTGGTCTGCCGGGATTGGCGGACTCGGTTATCTGATGTTCACATTTGGATACAGTTGGCTGATAATTCCGGCTACCGTCATAGGATATGGTGCTGGGTGGGGCTGGAACGGTCTATTTATATTTGCGGTAGTAAGAAACTTTACCAAATTTGCGGGATATGCCACTGGAACCGTACAGGCCGGTGCCTACATAGGGTCAGTAATAGGGCCTTTAGGATTTGGATTGGCGGTGGAAAAGTATGGCTATTCCTATGCCTGGATCCTCGCCGCCCTGGCATCTTTTGGCGCCGCAATTGCCGTGGCAGTTGCAAGACGATTGGTGATATCGACTCAGCCCGGAGCCGTTGGCTAGGACAATTCAAGTTGTATGTAAAGTTCGCGTTAGTAAATATTGTCCCGGATCCCACCATGAGGGAATTTAGATTAATTACTTCCGATTGCGGGTTACTTAATTGCAACATCTAATAAAAATAAATCCGGAAACCAAAGTGTTGTCCGGAGGATCCATGCTGGGGGAATTCCCGAGAGACCGCGAGTTGATTTGAGACGGCAATTTCAAACTGAGGAATTCAGACTTGGGCCTGTACTGCTTGGAATATCCCTTACCACTGTTTCTACAATCCCGGTCTTTCTAACCGGGGCTCTAGGCGTTCAAATTCGCCATGATTTACATTTGAATGCTGCCGAGCTCGGCATCGCAGTGGCAGTATTTTTTGCCGCAGCTTCGATTACCTCTATATCGTCCGGCAAGCTGGCGCAAAGCTCTGGACCAGAGGCAATTTTGAAAGTTTGCGCCTTACTCTCTGTGGCTGCCCTTGGTGGGATAGGTCTCTTTGCTTACAGCTATCCCGTTCTACTGCTATTTCTGGCATTGGGCGGTGTGGTAAACGGAACCGCACAACCGGCTGTCAACCTGTTACTGTCAAACGTGGTTCCGCTGTCTCGACAGGGCTTTGCGTTCGGTTTCAAACAGGCTGCAATCCCGGTATCCACATTTCTGTCAGGGCTGGCGGTGCCGATGGTTGCTTTAACTATTGGATGGCATTTCGCGTATCTCATGATCGCGCCGATAGGAATCATTTTGTACTTTCTGATTCCAAAAACCCAAGCAGATAAATACCGGCGCAGCAGTGCCGCCACGGGCAAACAAAACATATACATCGCACCACTGGTGGTACTTGCGGTGGCAATGGGGTTAGGCTCGGGAGCTGCTAACGCACTTGCTGCCTTTCTGGTGTCGTCATCGGTACATTCAGGCTGGGCCCCAGGGGCGGCAGGGCTGCTGGTGGTTCTTGGATCGGTCACGGGTATAAGCTCCCGTTTGCTTAATGGATATCTTGCCGACAAACGGGTTGGTAAACATCTGGTGGTAACTGCCTGGATGGTTGGCACCGGGGGAGTCGGATATCTGTTGCTTATGCTCGGATACCCCTGGTTGATTATTCCGGCCACAATTATCAGTTATGGTGCCGGTTGGGGATGGAATGGACTATTCAACTTTGCGGTGGTCTGGAGTTATCCAAGATCTGCCGGGCATGCAACCGGAATAACCCAGTCGGGTGCCTATATGGGTTCGGTGTTAGGTCCTTTGGTTTTTGGGTTTATTGTCGACAGATCTGGCTATCAGCTGGCTTGGTCAACCGCAGCACTTGAGGCGATATTGGCGTCGTTGGCGATGCTGATTGCTCAAGGAATGATGAAAGAAGGCTCGTCTAGGCAGAAATAAAGCGCCTTCGGCAGTAGAGCGATAATCTTGTCAAACGATAATTCCGGAGTGACTGTGCACGTTAATGCAAATGATAATTTATTGACCAACCCACTTAGGGCCGATCGCAGCACCGTTCGGGCATCCGATAACACAACCAAGGTGATATAAAGATGATCGAAACATCAGTATTGAAATTTACCGGTGTCACTCTTATTTATGAAACTGACCCAGTGTTGACTGACGTATCATTCGAGGTTCATTCCGGCGATCACTGGGCAGTACTTGGCCAGAATGGTGCGGGAAAGTCTTCGTTATTCCATATTGCGTCAGCACAACTCCGACCAACTTCAGGATCGGCATTTGTTCTGGGAGAGAAACTGGGACAGACCGACATGAGAAAACTGCGAAAGAGGATCGGGATAAGTTCCATGGCAATTGCCGACCAACTTCGCAGAGATTTATTAGTTAAGGAAGTGGTACTGACTGGACTGTACGGGGATTTAGCACCATGGTGGCACGATTATACGGATGAGAATAAGACTAGGGCAATGGGTTTACTCGAACTTGCCGGCGTGGATTGGCTTGCGGACCGGCCTTTCATCACGCTCTCTGCCGG
Source organism: Acidimicrobiaceae bacterium (assembly GCA_013044365.1). Taxonomy (GTDB): domain Bacteria; phylum Actinomycetota; class Acidimicrobiia; order Acidimicrobiales; family Acidimicrobiaceae; genus SCQM01. The sequence goes on along the minus strand of JABEUP010000190.1, from coordinate 4,125 downwards.
AGAGCGTCAGCAGGTCATGATTGCAAGGGCATTAATGTCCGATCCGCAGCTCCTACTTCTTGATGAGCCCACCTCAGGACTGGACATGGGGGCCAGAGAACGTTTTCTGGATCGGCTGGGGCTGCTGTTAGCGGACCATAAAAGTCTGGCCCTGCTCGTAATCACGCACCATATCGAAGACGTCCCAATATCTACCACCCATGCTCTTGTGTTGAAGCACGGCCATTTGCTTGCCAGCGGTTCGGCGGAAGATGTCCTTAGTGACAGCAATCTCTCTTCTGCCTTTGAGTTCCCCTTATCGGTGGAAAACCGCTCGGGCCGATATAGGGCCGTAGCCCGCCTCAATTAATCGACACGTTTAATTCCGACCTTATAGCGTTGCCCGTTCTCAACATAGTTGGAGACGATAACGGCAAAACTTCCCTCCTTGACCCGGTTGGGAATAATGCTCGCAGGTACACCCAGTGCCATTGAATATGACGGTACCGTTGTACCATTAGTCACCACTGAGTTGGCTCCAACCAGTGAATGACTTTGGACCAAAGCGCGGTGCAATACGATCGAACCAGATCCTATTAGTGAGTCGTCTTCTACGGTACAACCCTCCAAATGAGCCAAATGCCCAATAACACAACGCGATCCAATCACGGTAGCGAGCCCAGCGGACGCATGTATCACTGTTCCATCCTGGACAGAGGTCTCATTTCCTATGTTGATAGGTCCGTAGTCAGCTCGTAAAACCGCCATCGGCCATACCGAGGAGTATTGCCCGATCGTAACATCACCGATTACAACCGCATCTGGATGAACAAATGCATCGGAATGAATTTTTGGGACGTTGTCACCTAATGCATATATAGCCATGTAATAAGATAGCTAGTATCCGGAACTAAGTGTTAATGATTTCCGAGCTGAATTTACTGAGAACCACCATGAAGGGACATTTCGATGATCGAAGCTTCAGGTTCTGATCCGCTGTATGAGTTCGAACTCATTTCACAAGAGTTGGTTGAGCTCATGGATGCCGGGCTTCCTAAGGGAAGAAGCAGAAATGACGGGGATACTCCGGAAGGTTGGGATTCAAAGGAAATCGTGGCCCACATGGCTGAATCGTGTGAATTCTGGCGGCTGAATCTGGAAGAGGGACTAAGGAGGCCTGGTACAACCATCGTGGGTCGACCTAAACTCGATGAGGAACGCAGCAGTAGAATCAGCAAACTGTCAAGAATTTCTACCACCGGGCTAATCGACCGATTGACTCTGGAAATAGGCAAGACGGCGGGACTTCTTGCCGCACTTGAGCCAAATGATCTCGGTACCGCCTTGATGCATCTCGCTGACGGCCAAATCACTGTAAGTGAAATGATCTCTAAGCATCTCGTCGCTCATCTCGATGAACATCTTGTTCAATTAAGGGAGCTTGAAGAGTTGCCGCCGACAATCTAATTTTCCGAAATTAGAGGATTTTCACCGGAAACCGCCATGCCGTAACCCCGACCTACTAGTCGGCTGCCTGGGGCACAATAGAGAATGAGTCATCGTTTCCCACTTGGAAATCTATGCGACCTATCAGCTAAAGGACTCTCAGATAGTCAGGCATCCTGTCGATTACATTCCAAATGAACTATTTTCCGGATGAACCCGACCGGGACATCAAATTGAGGATTTCCTCCGTCAAATCCGTAAAGGCTGTGGTCGACAGCGACCGGGGAATATAAGTCTCAAGTGGAGCGCGGTTGCTTGTCATGTGTTCGATTGATGACGACGCCGGAATATAGTTCCTCAGAAAGCGCGGGTCTTTGTTTAGATAAGTTTCCAGCAACTGTTTATGAAGATATTTTCTGCGGTCCACCATATTGAAGGCCGCATAAATAACTGGACTTTTGTTCCCCACCTCCCTTACGAAAGTGATTAGCTTTTCGAAGGTATTTATAGAAAGTGGGTTAGGGATTACCGGAACGATAATCAGGTCGGAAAAATTTATTACGTTTTCGCTGACAGTTGATGCCTCTGGGGCGCAGTCCACGACTACCAGATCGTAATCCCGACTAAAGGCCTTCATGGATCTCGAAAGCTTTGTTGACTGGCGCTTTTGGTCTTCAAGTAGAGCTGACAAGTGCCGAAGGTCAAAGTCTGAGGGTATCACATCAAGCAACGGCCACTGGGTTTCCTTGACCGATTTCCCCAAGGAACTCTTGTTGGAAACAACCTGGGAAAGATCACCTTTTAAGTGAGGTTTAATTCGAAGTATATAGCTAGACGAACCCTGCGGATCCAGGTCCCAAAGCAATGTCCTAATACCCGCACGCGAAGATTCGTAGGCAATATTCACTGCAAACGTGGTCTTACCAACTCCACCTTTGATGTTGTAAAGCGAAACAACCCTCATTGATGTCACTTCTTTCGGTAGCCAGTTGCTAACTGTATCTCATGGAACAATGAAGGTCCCGAGAACAGCTTAATTTCTCTAACGTAATTCGCAATTGCCGTCTGCTGGCTTTTCTCGAGTTCCTGGAACAGAACTATCACATTTTCCTTAGGTACCTGACATTTGTCGCACAGGTTCTCCAGAAGTTGAACTTGGACGAAGGCATCTTGATAGTTCCCTAAAGCATCCTGAAGCTTCTTTATACTGCCGATACAGAGACGTGCCTGGTCCGGTTCAAGCACTGGTTCAAAGAACTCCAGCAGATAGCGAAAAGTCTTAGTCTCTTTGCGAAGCTTATGAAGTGACTCCGGAGTTCTATTTCTCTTGGTTTTCATGGCCCTTTTTATTAGTGTGGCACCGGAATCTATCAGCAGAATTCGCGCACAGTCGCCAACTTTTGTTTTTGGCTGAACGGATTCCCTGGGATCTGACGCTAACACTGGAATTCCATCTGAAATCGAGTCACCTAGTGTGAGCGCAATACAACTTCTAGCCAGGTTTGACCAACTTGACAACAGATGTTCAAATCTTTCCGAGGGTATGGACGTGGAAAGATCCGCGTAGCTTTGCGACACGTCAGCCGTAATTCTCGAGCACAGTAAAGCAATATCTCCGTTGAAGGGCCTGCTTTTAGCATGTTTGGCCACGAAGCCCTCAAGATTTTCCAAGTCCCTGACCGGCGATGTTAGGTTGATAAACAGTTTCAGTTCGGTTCTAAACCAGGAAATATCGATGGGTCCCATAAGCGGTTCGAGAGATTTCATGAATGATGACGTTCGCCGAAGTGCAACCCGGAAATCATGTAAAAACTCGGCGTCCGGATGATCTTTAATCCAAAGAGCATTCTTTTTAACCCGCCGTTGCTCACTTGCCAATGCCTGCCCCAGGGCCATACATCCATAGCTTAATGGTTCGATATCCAGAGAGAATTTGCTCCTGTAGTCTCCGCGGGATCTGTTCTGAGTATTGAGTACCAGGTCAAAGATATCGCCAGGTTCAACTCTCACCTTCAGGCCCTTAAAACTATCACGCAATGCCGACTCCACTTTTTGATGAAATGACCGGTAACCGTGCTTCGACACCAATAAGCCGGCGCATCGTCCGAATTCGGGAACGTGAAATAACCATAGAATAGATGCAGCCAGCCCCTCGGAGTTGAAAAAACAGATTTGATAACTCGTGGTAGAAATGGCACTCTGGACGAGGAGGGCTCTATCGGCTGATAATTCTGAAATATGACGGCGGAGAAAGCGGTTTGGCAAGAACCCGGGAAGTACCCATTCCGACTCAAGTGGCTGTACCGGAGCGACCATGAAATACCTTGATCCTGAGAGTATTACCTGTGTGCCTGATTTTGATTCATCGACCAGCAGCATCGTTTGGCTCGCGTCCAGCGCCCAGTCAAATGTATCCAAAAGCTTAACATTGGAGTGTCGAATCTTGCCCGGGTGAGATGGAACAGGCAACTGGCTTATTGTATTGACTATGGCTTCAGCGTCCTTGCATGTATAAAGAAACGAAAACCGGGACGAGGCCATAATTTGAATCTAGTGATTGCATGGAGCGATCCCTCACGAATTCGGAGCTGAGGTCACACTAGTGCGTTATTCTTCCTTCATGATTGCCATCGCTAGGATAATTAAATGAAAATACCTTTTCCGTTTAGATTCATCCATGCCGCGGATTTGCATCTGGAT
>JABEUP010000189.1 GCA_013044365.1 Acidimicrobiaceae bacterium | reverse complement strand
GGACCTCAGTGTGCACCTTTGGTCCTGGCGTCCGTGTGCTTGAACTGAGACGTGCCCTACGCCGGGTCGCACTCGGCTTGCTCTTGTCCGGCAAAGGAACCGGTAGTATTCCCGCGGGATGATCTACTTCATGCAAAAGTTTCTTTTGCTCAGAAGAAAGCTGATCGTCGGGATTGCGTTGCGCCTGTGATGTCCGAGCAATTCCCCGACTTTCAGAAGCGAGTCGCGCCTGTGAACCAACGCCATCAACGCCTGTCTTAGCGCGGTAACTGCGCCTTTTACCTGCTCCACCCGATTTGGCGCCGTTGAACTTCCCAACCACTTTCACATGGGATGGAACCTCGGTAAATAATGCTGGAGCTATTTCTGAACGGGTATCATCAAGGTGGGTTTCCGACTTCACCACGTCAGATAGCTGGCCCATGTGCTGGTGAAAACTCGCAATGGATTTCTTTTCGGATCGAGTTTTTGAAGACAGCACGGCCACCAAAACACTAAAAATGACCACAGCAACAAGTGCCAAAGCTAGTAAAGCCAACTCTTACCTCCGGATTTACCGTCGCTAGAGCGAGTACAACAATATGGCCCCGTTGTTCACGATATTTGGCAAATCATAAGAACATCCATAGACGAACTAAGTCAGTTCTTTAAATACTTCATATTAAAGGCTAACTGATCAGGATCGCATTACTGCACGTGGGAGAAAATAGTCCTTTATATCTTTCTTTAGCGGATTATTTGCGTCTCTTTGCGAGTATACCGGAGACTCCACTGCCCAATTGGCTCCAATATTTGGGTCGTTCCAGGCAACCCCCAACTCGTCCGAGGGATTGTAATAACTATCGACAAGGTAGGTCAGCGTCATATCAGTTATGGCGGCAAAGCCGTGTGCGACACCCGGAGGGATGAATATACCAACTTCATTCATCTCACCTGCCTCAATATCAAGAGTTTTTCCTTCGGTAATTGAACCCAACCTCAGATCGTGTAGAACGATCTGAGCTCTTCCCTTGATAACGTACCAATAGTCCGCTTGATGAAGGTGATAGTGTAAACCAACCAGTGAACCTTCAGTTTTATCAGATCGGGACGACTGGACCATTTCTCGACCGAGCGGAAACCATGATCTCCGGTAACTTTCCAAGAAGCGACCTCTATCATCTTTGAATGACTGCGGTTCCACGATCACAACGTCTGCGATCTGATCAGATTCATACACTTTTGCCATAATTATCCTCGCCCAGTTACTTCAACCGACAGTCTCCGCAGAAATCTTACCTGAACACGAGCATCCTCAACACTCCGTGGCACCGCAGCTCGAGTAGTCTGGATTTGAAAGGTGCCTCTACGGATCTTGCCTTGCTGCAGGCCAGGAGAATAATAGGGCAACTCGGAAATACTGTCTATTGGACTCGCGACCTCGCCGATCCTAGCAAGATCAAAGGTCCTGTAGCTGAACGAACCCCCCGAATGAACCTCTGAAGTAAGTGAGTGGACCCTTGTACTCTTTTGACCCTCCGAGGGAAACGACTCTCCCTATCACAACTAGATGATCTTCAACCTCAATCGACCTGACAAGCTCACAATCAAGCCAAGCCATAGATGCCTCCAAGACCGGATTCCCGGCGCTGGTGGAATTCCAGGAATGGGCGATGAACCGAATAGCGGGGTCCATGAATGCGAAATCGTAGGCAATGTGCGCTGATCCTGCGCCAAGGATGTTGACACAAAACTTCTTGTGTAGGGCAATAGTAGAAAATGTTCTTGACGTTCGCGCCACCGAAATCAATATTGTCGGCGGATCCAAGGACAAGGAGGTAAAGCTCTGGCAGGTAAATCCAACCGGGCCATCCGGCGATAATGCCGTGACCACCGCAATCCCGGTCACAAACGAACCAACGGCTGTCTTGTATTCTTCTACATTGAATTCATTTTCCACACATAGTCCTCGAATTAGAAACCATAGCTTCTAGTCAAACCTATTAGATTTGTAAAGCCTCCCCTTCACGCGCGGCTAAGACACGCAAACCAGACGGTCCGGCCAACTCCTGATAATGCAGTTCAATTGCCTCTAATTCATGATCCGATCGCCGAGGATCATGATGGAAAAATACCAATAACTTGACCATTGCCCGAGAGGCTATCCACATTGCGAAATCATACGTTGAGTGGCCCCAATGGGCCTTCTCACCAAATTCCTCATTGGTGTATTGCGCATCATGAATCAAAATGTCAGCACTTTGGCAAAGTTCCAACACTGAATCCTTTGTGCGCCTGTTGTCTGACGGCGCCTGATGGTCCGGTATATAAACGATCACCTTTCCATCAATTTCAATCCGGTAGCCAAATGTGGCGTTGGTATGATCGACTAGGCATGGGAATACCTTTGGATGCCCAGGCTGATCCAAATCGATCCCATTCTCGTCAATGGTGCCAATAACAATCTCACCACTCAAATCCGACAACATTACGGGAAAGTAGGGGGATCCAATTAATACACCCATGCTCTCAGCCAATGAGATACCGTTCTCACTTGGACCATATATGACTAATTGAGCGCCGGCCCGATCAACTGGAGCAAAAAAAGGTAGACCCTGGATATGGTCGAAGTGTAAGTGCGACAGAAATGCAACACCCCGGAATGAACCATCCAGTGGTTGCTGACCGGCAAAAACAGTCAAGCCCGTTCCCAGATCCAAGATTATCGGGTAACTTTTATTTGCGTCGGTATCAGAATACAGAACCACACAAGAAGTGTTCCCGCCAAATTTCAAGTTATTTAGCCGAGGAGTTGGGTGAGATCCCCTTACTCCAAAAAATTCAAGCCTCGCCATGAGTATCTACCACCATAGCCACAAATTGACATCCTCCCCCGCGAACCGAAGGAGATTTCTGGGCTGGCCATCAACTAGCCAGCTCCAGGGGTTTACCCTTCAGCGGGGCGCTTTGCTTAGCCTGGTAGGGCTTTGCGTGCGGTATCTCTCTGTGTCGTGTGACACCAGTCCGGAATGCGGAACATTGCGTACTGTATTTATGTCGGTGTTAGCGCTATAACCACAGTTAGCACAGGCGAATACCGCTTGGCTCTTACGGTTTTTGGCTGTGATATTTCCACACTGTGGACAGGTTCTGCTCCGCCGGGT
>JABEUP010000188.1 GCA_013044365.1 Acidimicrobiaceae bacterium | reverse complement strand
TCACTTGCGATCAACTTACTGACCATGCGAAGCCCCGATAAGTTCACTAATGCTGGAAACTTCATTCTCATCACACCACTGGTTGATTTCCTCAAGAATACGAGTCATTGCTCTAGGCTCAACAAAGGTGGCGGTACCAACCTCGACAGCACTGGCCCCTGCTAGTATCAACTCAATCGCCTCGAGTCCTGTGCTAACGCCACCCACCCCAATGATTGGAACTTGAGGAAGAGCCTCGTAGATATCAAATACCGATCGAACTGCCACGGGATGAATACTGACCCCAGAAAGTCCCCCTCGGATGGCGCCAAGCAAAGGTTTCCTGGTTCGCGTATCGATTCTCATTCCAAATATGGTGTTTACCAAGGTAATACCGGTTGCACCAGCGTCAATCGCACTTTGGGCCACTTCAACGAGCTGATGGGTATTGGGTGACAGCTTTGCGAATGTCGGCAACCTGAATCCTTCAAACTGCTTCAAGACATCGTAAGTCGCACCTGAAGAATGGGCGAACATGGTTGATCTGTCTTCGAGATTCGGACATGACACGTTAACCTCAACCGCCACAACGGTATCCGGCAGATCCTCGATCGCAACTCTAGCAAGAGCAAAGTCTTCAACGGTTCTTCCCCAAACAGATATCATGACCTTGGCTCCAGCGGTAACAAGACCCGGCAGATAGTCCCGCTTCCAATTTGCTATACCCGGACCTTGCAGTCCCACGGAGTTCAACATTCCTGGTCCGGCACCAACAATTCTGGGTGCAGGATTACCGTTCCAACTGAAGTGCGCGAGGGACTTCACAACTAAACAACCTATTTCAGAGAGGTCCATGTATTGCCTGAGTTCCGCACCATGTCCGGATGTTCCTGCCGCACTCATAACCGGATTCTTGAGGCCCACCGGACCGATTGCAGTAGTTAGATCAACTTTGGGCACTGTTCCTCCAAGACAAGACTAGTTATATCGCGACCCGACACCCGGGTCCCCGCCATCGTTGTGATAGTCCTGTATTGCCACCACGTCAAACTTCTTCCCTGACCATTCGACCATTCCCGATACGGCCGCCAGGGCGGCCGCCATCGTAGTCACGCAAGCCACCTTGTTACCTAAAGCAGCGGTCCGAATGTGATGACCGTCGGTCCTCGGACCAGAGCCACGGGGGGTGTTGACCACAAGACCCACCGATCCAGAGGAAATCAGGTCCACTGGATCAATTTCGAACTCATTGTCACGGTCACCCAGTTTGGCCACCACGCGTTCCACCGGCACTCCAGCTTCACTGAATGCGCGCGCGGTTCCGGCGGTCGCGGCAAGTGCAAAGCCCACTTCAACCAACTGCCTTGCCAGATCAACGCCTGCTACCTTATCCCGGTCGGCAAGCGAGAGAAATACCAGCCCCGACGATGGCAAACGGGTTCCAGCAGCCAGTTGTGACTTGATAAAGGCCATTTCAAAACTTGAATCAACCCCCATCACTTCTCCAGTTGACCTCATCTCGGGTCCGAGCAGGATATCCGACAAAGGAAACCGAGAAAATGGTAATACGGCCTCTTTTACGCACCAATAATTCATAAGTTCCGGGGGAGCAAAATAGCCACTCTCATTGAGTTCCGGTAATGTCTTTCCAACCATAACCAGTGCCGCAAGTTTGGCCAGGGGAACCCCCGTAGCCTTTGCCACAAACGGCACTGTTCTGGATGCTCTTGGATTGGCCTCGATCACAAACACCTGCCCAGATTTAACAGCAAACTGGATATTTATAAGACCAACAACCGAAAGCGCATCAGCGATCGACCGAGCGTAATCCCGAATCACGTCCTTTGTCTGCTCGGTTAGCGTGGGAGGGGGAATAGCGCAGGCTGAATCACCAGAATGGACACCAGCCTCTTCGACGTGCTCCATGATCGCCCCAATGTAGAGATTTCCTTCGACATCTCTGAGGGCATCCACATCAACTTCGATGGCATCCTCAAGAAACCGATCCACCAGAACGGGACTTTTGGACGCCCGCCGTCCTTCGGCATGTAGTTGGCTCAAACGCTCCATAGCGCCAATCAGCTGATCATCGTTATAAACAATCTCCATCGCCCTGCCACCCAGAACATACGAAGGTCGTACAAGTACGGGATATCCGATTCTCGCCACCACCTCAAAAGCCTGATCCAGATCGAAGACCGTTGCCCCGGCTGGCTGGGGTATATCCAGTTTGCTGCACAAATCGGACCAGCGCTGTCTGTCCTCGGCAATGTCGATGGCCTCAGGAGAGGTTCCTAGTACGATAGCGGGATCGATCGATCCCGCAATTTTCAGCGGTGTCTGCCCCCCCAGCGCCACGATAACCCCCACAAATTCACCGTTTTCTTTCGTGCTGGCCCGCTCAGCGTCAATAATATTGGCGACATCCTCGGGCGTTAGGGGCTCGATATAAAGACGGTTTGAGGTGTCATAGTCGGTCGATACGGTCTCCGGATTACAATTAATCATTACGGTTTCAAAGCCGGCTTCCCTTAGGGCAAAGCTTGCATGAACGCAGCAATAATCAAACTCGATCCCTTGGCCAATCCTATTTGGACCAGATCCCAGGATGATAACCCGCTTGCCATTAGTGGTTACAACCTCGTCCTCATCTTCGTAAGTCGAATAATGATAAGGGGTAAATGCCTCAAATTCCGCGGAACATGTGTCCACTGCCTTGAATGTGGCCTTTACCCCGAGACTCAGGCGCGCGCTTCTGACTTCAGCTTCAGTCGCTCCGGTAAGGTAAGCAATCTGATCATCGGAAAAGCCCATCCTTTTGGCTTTGTTGAAATCCGCCTTGGAAAGCTCCGCCAGGCTCTTCCTACCCAGAACTAAGCGCATATGTGAAATTTGCCGGATTTGAGCCAGGAACCACGGATCTACCTTGCAGGCGTGGTAAACCTGGTCGATGTCCGCACCCCGGCGCAGAGCCGACTCAATTTGAAACGGACGCATTGGAGTGGCAACTTTAATAGCTTCAAGCAAATCCTCAACTGCCATTGAGTCAACGGCGGCCTCGCCCTCGTCACCATTCAAACCGCTTCTACCCAGCTCTATAGAACGGAACGCCTTCTGAAACGATTCGGCAAAGGTCCTCCCTATCGCCATCGCCTCCCCAACCGACTGCATTCTGGTGCCCAGCACGTCCTGCACCCCCGGAAACTTCTCAAAAGCCCATCGGGGGACTTTGGTAACCACGTAGTCGATTGTCGGTTCAAACGAAGCTGGAGTCAGCTTGGTGATATCATTTTGAACTTCGGCAAGGCTGTACCCTATGGCAAGTTTGGTGGCTATTTTGGCTATTGGAAAACCTGTAGCCTTGGATGCCAAAGCACTGGATCGTGACACTCGCGGGTTCATCTCAATGACTACCATTTCGCCGTTATCAGGATCAATGGCGAACTGGATATTGGAACCGCCGGTTTCAACCCCAATCCGTCTGATAACTGCAAATGCCGCATCACGCATCTTTTGATATTCAACATCAGTTAGTGTCTGAGCAGGCGCAACCGTAATCGAATCACCAGTGTGAATTCCCATCGGATCAAAATTCTCGATTGAACACACAATGACAGCATTATCCTTCGAGTCCCTCATAACCTCTAGTTCGAACTCTTTCCATCCGGCTATAGAACGTTCGATAAGTATTTCAGAGACCGGGGATGCTACTAAACCCTGGGAAGCCAGTACGCAAAATTCCTCATCCGATTTGGCGATCCCGGTTCCGGCACCACCGAGGATGAAGGAAGGTCGAATGATTAGGGGGTAACCGATCATGGAAGCCACTTCAACTGCTTCAGCTAACGAATGGGCGAAGCCTGACTCGGGAACCTTGAGTCCTATTTCGCCCATTGCCGCTTTGAACAAATCCCGGTTTTCAGCAGTTTTGATTGCTAGAGCATTAGCCCCGATCATCCTTACCCCGAAGCGGTCGAGCACGCCCGCTTCCGATAACTCCATTGCGAGATTGAGGGCCGTCTGGCCGCCAAGCGTCGGTAAGAGGACATCGGGTCTCTCCTTTTCAATGATCGAGGTTAGAATTTCCAGATCCAGGGGCTCAATATAGGTTCGATCCGCAAAATCCGGGTCAGTCATGATCGTTGCCGGATTCGAATTCGCAAGAATGACCTTGAAACCCTCCTCCTTGAGTACCCGGCAAGCCTGCGACCCTGAATAATCGAACTCGCAGGCTTGGCCAATGACAATAGGCCCGGAACCAATAACCAGTACCGATGAAAAATCATCTCTGCGCCCCACTGCTAGCTCGCCTTCATATTCATTAAGTCTACGAATTGGGAAAACAGATAGCGAGAGTCGTGAGGTCCCGGTCCAGCCTCAGGATGATACTGAACAGAAAATGCGTCAAGTTCGGGAACCCTGAAGCCCTCGATAACATTGTCATTCAGGTTGCGGTGGG
>JABEUP010000187.1 GCA_013044365.1 Acidimicrobiaceae bacterium | reverse complement strand
GGAGTTAGGAGTTAGAATTCCACAGTATTGGCAGTAGGTTCAGTATTGGTCAGTAGATTCGGGATCGGCGGCGGCTGGCATTTAGTATTTGGTATTTGGCGTTTAGCGTTTGGCATTTTTTACCATCCCGATCACGAATATTTAAGCCGGGGTCATCGGGATAAACTCTGACACAACGGCACAAAGGAAATTTATGGACCACGAGGTAAGGGTGGGAAGCGGAGGGCGACGGGGGGGTAACCGCAAACAAAAGGCGCGAAGGAATGGTCATTGGGGTTAACCCCTGGGCGGCGGCGCAAACAAAATGTCGCGCGGGGTTGGCGCTGGGATGGCGGGATGGCACTGCGGATTTCGCTGATGGCGCTGGTTATTCGGCCGTGGAAACGGTACCTCACTTATCGATGTGTTTTCCGGATTTAGGGTGCGGCGGGGGGAAATGGCGCGGTTGCAAAAATGGTGGATTTCACGCTTACGTGTTCCCTATTGTTCGATGCAGCCCAGGTAGGTGAGACGAAGCGTTAGCGCTTGTTCACTGACTTTATACTGCTCTGCCAATTTGTTGATTTGCTCGTCAGCGGATAGCTGCGCTGTCGATAGCTTCGCGAGATCGACATCGAGGAATGCGATCGGCATTAGTAGCTCTGCGGCAAAGAGATTCGCCTCCATCTCGTCAATATTAGTTCCTCTGCTCGATTGTTCGTCGCGCAATTTGACTTGATAACCGCCCCATTGCCTATCAACGTGCAGCTGTTGGCCTTTGTGAAGCAGAAAATGCCCTAGTTCATGGCCGATGGTAAAGCGTTGACGATTCTCATGGTGTGCGGAGTTCACGCCAATAATCACGGCCCCCTTGTTTGGCTCCCGGAGCACAAAGCCAGATAGGTTATCCGGTGCCTTGCCTCTAACGATTCTCGCACCGAGTTGCTCGGCCAGCCTTTCTATGGGGACGGGGGCCTTCTTGACTCCGAACCGGGCGAGCACGTCCAGTGCCTGTTCTCGAATTAGTTTTCTTCTTACTAACATGGTTTACTGCTCCATCTTGGCGGGTGTTACGGCAGATCGCACGAATTGCTTATCTGCTTCCGGCAAATTCTCTAATAACTCGTCGAATTTCATCTTCTCCCTCGAATCCCGTGCCAAATCTGCCAATTCCGTCTTCAGTGCGCTGGCAAGCCTTACAAGGATATGTGCGAGCACTTTTTGCCGGCCTCGTTCGATATTCACAATGGAGGTTCGGCTCAAGCCAACAAGTGCAGCCAGGTTTTCTTGCGTCAATTGTTGACGTAATCGTTCTCGCTGGATGCGTTGCCCTAGCTCGCGGTAATACTGGAACTCGTTCTTCATGCGTTCATTTTAGCGGAGCGCGCGCCAGTTGCAAACTGTTTGTAATTATAACTAGATAACAGCTATCAAATTAAACTTGACATCGACCACGCCGTCTGCTACAGTAATTTTGATCCGGCAGAGGTTCGACCGAGTCGGAAGGGGCCAAGCCTTGTTGGTCTTGGCCATGCACCCATCCGCACTTGATGCGGCGCGGTAGTTATCAACTAATGAGGTAGAAATATGCCAACCAGCGACACGCACCAGCCAGAAGGCCACCCTCAAGGGCATCACCACGAGGAGATCACCATCATTGTGAACGGTGAGCAAAAGATCGAGTCTCGCTCTGAGTTAACGTTCGTTGAGGTGCTGGATTTAGCATTTCCGCCTCCACGACCTGCCCCGGAGAAGGATTACAGCATCACCTTTAAGGGTGCAGCCAGCATTCCACACGACGGTTCGCTGAATTTGCGGGCCAAGGTTGAAATTAGAGGTGGTACGAGGTTCGATGTCACTCCTACAATTAAATCTTAGTCCGGATTTGCTTCGACTACGAGAGGCGCCCTATAACGTCAGTATCAAAGCGGGCTACCTTGTTGTGAGAGGCATTCCGTACGTGAATTCGGCGAAAGCCGTCTGTAAGGGGGTCTTGGTTTCCGCTTTGGAGCTCGCGGGTGATCGAACTGCGCCACCGCAAGATCATACGATAATGTTTAGCGGAGAGTTTCCTTGCCATTCCGATGGGACCGCGATGGAAATGCTGAGGCATCAGAGCGTCACAAGAATACTTGACAAGGGGCTTGAGGTACATCACGCTTTTTCGAGAAAACCGTTGAAGGGGCGGTATGCCGATTATTATGAGAAGGTTGAGACTTATATCTCCTTGATTTCCAGGGAAGCCGCGGACATCGATCCGTCGGCTACGGCTTTGACACGCAAAGTGGTCGAGCCAGAAGACGAAGAATACCCGTTCGCTTATTTTGACACGGCCTCTGCGAGGGCAGAGATCAATATCGTTGCGAACAAGTTGGCCACCGACAAGATCGCTATAATTGGTCTTGGCGGGACAGGATCGTACGTATTGGATTTGGTGGCCAAAACGCCCGTTAAGGAAATCCATCTCTTTGATGCGGACCAATTCTCGACGCACAATGCCTTTAGGGCGCCAGGTGCTGCTACCGTTGAGGAGTTGCGGGAGCTGCCGTTAAAGGTCGTGTACTTTAAGAGCCGCTACTCCAAGATGAATCGCCGCATTACGGCTCACGAAGCCGACATTAGTTGTTCTAATGTAGACCTGCTGAGCGGTATGACCTTCGTGTTTTTGTGTATTGATCGCGGGTCGGATAAGAAGATCATCGTGGAGAAGCTTGAGGAATACGCTATACCGTTCATTGACGTAGGAATGGGGCTCTACCGTAGCGGAGATTCTCTCGGTGGTAAGCTTCGAGTTACGACGAGCCTGCCTGGGCGGCGTGACTCTGCACGGGAAGCTATACCGCTATCGGGGGATGATATCCATAACGAGTACGATAAAAACATTCAGATCGCCGACCTGAATTCCCTTAACGCTTGCCTCGCCGTCTTAAGGTGGAAAAAACTACGCGGATTTTATATGGATTCCGAGCGTGAGCAGCTTACTACCTACACGATCGATTTCAATCTGTTGATGAGTGAGGATAAAGCATGAGCCACCAAGTTGCCCTAACTCATGAATTTGTCGAATTCATACCGAGCATCCGACAGGACGGTGTTCTTTACGTGTCCATGAAATATGCGACAGTGGTCCACAATTGTTGCTGTGGATGCGGCAGCAAGGTCGTTACACCTTTGTCACCTACCGATTGGAAAATGATTTATGACGGCGGGTCGATTTCGCTTGACCCATCAATCGGGAATTGGAGCTTGCCTTGCAAATCTCATTACTGGATTACGCAGGGCCGGGTACACTTCGCTCGACAATGGTCCCGCGGGGAGATTGAGGCTGGTAGGGCGCAGGATTTGCTCGCGAAACAGGGGTATTTCAGCGAAACGGCGCCGCACGTTGACTCTCGGCAAATTTCGGGGGTAAAAGAACCAACTGGACGCCGTGCGAAAGGGGGCTTTTTGCGGCGGCTCTGGAAACGGTTGTTCTAGTTGCCAAGTGGATGTATCGCACAGATGCAAACTTCGCGCCGACGCCGTTTTGGCT
>JABEUP010000186.1 GCA_013044365.1 Acidimicrobiaceae bacterium | reverse complement strand
GCGTCAAGTACCAACAGAATTGCAGAGCCCCCGCCTTTCTTTAGATCAATGCCACACTCAGTCCAGATTCTTCAGACCCCGCGCATATCCGAAGTCCCAACAAAGGCTGGTCGTTGCGCTCCATAGCTAAGGAGGTCGGCTGCAGCTATCCGGGCATTCGCGCCTCTCTTCTCGGCCGGCCGCGAGCAGCTCGGCCTGATCCGTGGGCACCTGCAAAGGGTCGGCTCAGCGTTCATGAACGCGAGGAAATCTTGCTCGGTCTTCACCGAGGAGAGTCCATGCGTTCGATCGCTCGAAGCCTGAATCGCTCTCCCTCGACGGTGACGAGAGAGGTGGCCGCCAACGGCGGACGCGAGTGTTATCGCATCTGGCCCGCGCACCAGCGAGCTCGGCTGTGCACCAAGCGTCCAAAGCTCGCCAAACTCGAAAGTCCAGCGTTATGTGCGAAAGTAACGACGTGGCTCGAAGAGCTCTGGTCACCAAAAGAGATTGCGAATCGACTGGCCTTGGACTTCCCTGACGACCCCACTATGCGGATCAGCCACGAGACCATCTATCAGTCACTCTTCGTCCAGGGGCGTGGCGAACTGCGTCGAGAACTGGCTCGCTGTCTGCGTTCGGGGCGCACCACGCGATGCAGCCAGGGCCGCGTAGAGATGCGCGGGAAAATCCCGGAGATGGTGATGATCAGCGATCGTCCCGCGGAGATCGAAGACCGTGCGGTACCCGGCCACTGGGAGGGCGACCTCATAATCGGCGCCAACGGACGTAGCGCCGTGGGCACCCTAGTGGAACGTTCGACGCGCTTCGTCTTGCTCTTGCACTTGGGCAAAGATCGCAGTGCGCTCGCCGTCGAACATGCGATGCGCGACGCCATTGCCACGCTGCCCCAAGAACTCATGCGCAGCGTCACCTGGGATCAAGGTCGAGAGATGTCCAACCACCGATCAATCACAGTCGCGACCGGCGTGCCCATCTACTTCTGTGATCCCCACTCACCGTGGCAGCGGGGGTCGAACGAGAACACCAACGGTCTGCTTCGTCAGTACATGCCAAAAGGAACTGACCTGTCGAAGCACTCTCGCGAGGACCTCATGAGGATTCAGCGAAGCCTCAACGGACGACCCCGAGAAACCCTCGGTTATAGAATGCCCGTAGAGAAACTTGCAGAGCTTGTTGCGCTGACCGGTTGAAGCCGCCCAACACTAACTATCAAGTAACTGATCGGTGCTCCCTAAACCATCCTCCTCCAATGAAACAACCGACGACTCTGCTCCCAACATCTCCTCATTCGACTCTCTACCCCTGTCCTTCATAACGACACTGCCCTCAGGCCCAGAACCAGTCCAAACTGAAATCCCTACCGCAACGATAAGAGCAGCACCGTCGAAAGCAGAGCTAACCCATGACGGCCCACCCGATAGCGTTAACCCATTTACCGTAAACGCTAGAAAATACACCGCTGCTAAGGTTCCCAATACGTTGAATCGCCCAGGTCGAATCGTCGTTGCTCCCAACATGGCCCCAGCTAGAGCAGAGAACAAATACGACTGCCCTACTCCCGGAACTCCCGAACCCTGAACCGCGATCAAAAGCACTCCGCCAAATCCGACTACCAGACCACCAATTACAAAACTAGTCAAAGTTAGCCTACGAACCGGTAGGCCTAGCACACCGGCGGCAGCCGGATTGGCACCGACTGCATGCAATTTTCGACCTAGTGGTGTCTGCTCCAACACGTACCAACAGATTGCAGCGATCACTATCAATACAATCAGAGGATCTGGTATACCTAGAATTTGGGCATACCCAATCGATAGCAGTCCCTGAGATATTCCGGTGGTAACTGAATTGCCGCCTGTGTACCATGACTCCACGGCAGTCACTATGATCAGCATTCCCAACGTCGTAACGATCGAGCTCACTTTTAATCGAGTAACTATCAGACCGTTTACCGCTCCGAAACCGAGGCCGACGCCCATCGAAGCCAATATCGCTAACCACAACGGCGCGTTGTCGTGAGACATCAAGCCAGCACAGATGCAACTAGCCAAAGACATAATATTGCCAAGGGATAGATCGAACTCGCCGACAACAAGCGCAAAAACCATTCCAAGGGCTACGATTGCCGTGAGAGCTTGATTACTCAGAACGAACCTAAAATTTGCCACGGTTGCAAACGCTGGTGTAGCGGGATCCAAAGAAAACCCGATGCAAACGGCAAATAACAATAGCACTAATCCATATTTATGTAGCACTCCACCCCACCAGCGCTTACTCAACATTCGCGGACACCGCCAACCCTTCCTGGCCAAGTGCCGCGGCAATCAGCTCCCCTTCCGTCATAGGCTGACGCCATGTTGCCATTGATCTTCCCCTCCATATAGTCACTACTCGATCACAAATCAACGGCAACTCCTCCAACTCTGAACTCACTATCAACACCCCCATACCCTGCAATGCACGCTGTCTAATTAGGTCGTAGATCTCCGCTCGCGCGCCTACATCAACCCCCTGCGTAGGTTCGTCCAGCAATAGCAACGTAGGCCGTAACCGTAACAATCGAGCCAATATTACCTTTTGTTGATTGCCCCCTGACAATTCGTTCATGTGTGATTGTATCGAATAGCAACGTATATTGTATTCTTGTACTGCCTCTGTCGCGTCACGCGTAACCTGACCAGACCGCCACCGTCCCCATCGAAAGTAGTCCGATTCTGCGCCCACGACGAGATTGTCGCGTATGGTCCATGATGGAAAAACACCTTCCTCAAGACGGTCTTCTGAAATAAGCACCACGCCGTTCTGCCGTGCGTCTCGACAATTCTTTCCATCAAGAGGTTTTCCATTCAACAACACTTGGCCACCGCTTCGCGGATGTAAGCCAAATATCATTCGTAACACTTCAGACCGTCCACTCCCGACCAAACCTGCTAGTCCAACCACTTCACCTTCGTGAACGGTTAAACTTACATCCCTGACAATACCGCCCTGTAGCCGCTTAACTGTTAACAACGCTTTATCATCTTGTTCGATATGTACACGCCCTTCTTGGAACTTCTCTTTACCTGCACCATCCGGTACATTAGACCCGGTCGCACTTTCAGACCTACCGACAATCATTTCAGCCAAGTTCTTGTTGGTGAGACCTTTCACACTTTCGCTGCCAACGCGCCGTCCATCCCGAAATACAGTCACCGTGTCAGCTATTTCGCGTACCTCATCCATTCGATGGGTGACATAAAGAACTGCATCACCACCGAGCGCAATCTGTCGCATTGAATCGAATAGTATTTTCGATTCTCGCAACGAAAGAGTGGCCGTTGGTTCGTCTAAAACTAATAGCAATTGCCCGCTTCGTGGTCGAAGCAACAGTGTACGCGCGATCGCTATCAGTGCCCTTTGAGGCGCGCTTAACTCCCCGGCTGGACGATTTAGATTTACGTCTAACCCAAACCGCCCAAGAACGTCATCAGCCAACTCTGCTGCCTTGCGCCGATTGATTCTACCCAGTCGTGTTTGTACTCTTCGAGACTGTAGAAATAGGTTATCCGCAATACTTAACGACGGAAATATCCCAAGATCTTGGTGTACAAATCGCAAGCCCAAATCAGCAGCGACTACCGGCGTTATTTTAGTCAAATCGATGTGTTTGCCAAATATTTTACACGATCCACTATCGGCTTGATAGACGCCAGCTACACATTTGATTAGAGTCGATTTTCCACTCCCATTTCCGCCAATCAATGCGTGAATTGAACCCGCATTTACTTCTAACCCAGCACCATTTAACGCCTGCGTTCCACCGAAATGCTTGTAGACATCACCAGCACGAAGCACTTGATTCGAGGAATCAAGTGCTTCGTGCTGGTTAGAGGAATCAATTGCTTCAGTCAAGTGCTGCATGTTGGTTTGAGGAATATTGGGTACCTATTTTCACACGCCCCACCGCTTCTTGTAGAGTTGCGCATAGTTTGCAACACCCGTAAAGTACTTACCTGGAGCTGGCCAATCCTTTTTATTATTCGTATCTAGCACCTGGAAGCCTATTCCTTCATCTTGAAGTGGCCTGTGCGCCAGGTAGCTGTTTATCGAATCAACCGCGGCAAAGCCGATCCACTGCTGGGGCCACGCTGTGGTTGCGGTAAGCGCCTGCTGGTTACGGATTAATGCAAATTCGGACGGTAATCCCAGGCCCCCAATTACTTTCATCTTCTTCAGTGCCGCAGGCCCGAGATCGTGAATTCCTTGGCTAAATCCATTGTCTACGGTTGTCCCCAATAGTGATGAATTAATATTCGGATGTGCAGTGTAAGCGGCAGTAATCAAACCAGCAACGGCCGTTCCGGTGAATTCCGTGCTGATATCCCATGGGACCTTAATCACCGTGCAAGTCTTGCACGCATTCATCCGAGATAGGAACCCATCATAGTAAAACTTGAACACGGATAATTGATACGAGTCCAGCATCAACGTCACTGGTCGTCCGTTCGTCGCCTGGATTATATAATCGGCCGACGCACGTCCCCAGTCATTCCACAGGCCCACTGCACCACCCTTGATCCGGTGTCCAAAGGAAATAGCGGCGGAATACAAACTAGGTCCGCCGCCCCATTGATTGCAGTCAAATCCATAAATCGCAGTTACGGCTATGTGGGCAGCTTTCGCTTGCTTTAATGGCCCTTCAACGTAGGAGCAATCAATGGCAATTAAGATAATGCCATTGGCTCCATTAGCGATAGCTTCATTGACGCCAGTGACATAATTGCTGGGAAGACCTTTTGCATCATAGACAGTCGTTTTCCAACCTAAAGCCTTATCGGCAGCCTGGATTGCCGCTACTGGAACAGTGGACGATGTTGTTGCACCAAGCCACTCAACTACCCAGATATTCTCCTTTTTCTTTACCGCAGGGCTCGGGGTCGTCGGCGGGTGCGTAAATAGGCCCTTCTCAAAGTTTGACAACTCAGCCTTGACTGATTTTACAGCCCCGGCAGCAGCCGTACTCTTCGGACTTGCGGATGCACTCGTGATACTAGAACTAAATGCTAGTAGCAGTGCCAACGATCCAACGCCCCACCTTAACATCCCCCTATGCAATTGTTTCCCACGGTTAACGCCACACTTTGGTGTCATGATTGTCTCCTCCCCCTTGGAAAAAAAATAACTGTATCATCAAATCCGTTCGCGTCAAGTGCAGGAGGCAGTTTTTAATCGCATAATCATCGAGATACACCGCACCATCTGGGCGGGTTCAGGGGGTCAACGCAACATTCGGTGAGTCAACCTTAATGGATTGACCTAACCGAAGGAGTAGCGCGTGACCGCTCACTTAACAACTTTCCAACGAGCGTTGGCTCGCCGATTGCGTGCGAAGGGAATGAGCCTTCGAGACATCACCAAGGAGGTTGGTTGCAGCCATTCGGGGATCGACGTGATGC
>JABEUP010000185.1 GCA_013044365.1 Acidimicrobiaceae bacterium | reverse complement strand
GCCATCGGTCTCGCGACTCTTGTGGGCAGGTAGCTGGAATGAATTGGAATACTTAGTGTTCGGGGAATGAAAAGATGACCAAGCTGGCGCTTGCTGTGAACGATGTTACAAAGTCTTTTGGGGGTACAGCAGCCCTTAAAGACGTGTCTCTCAAGATTGAGCTGGGTGAAGTTCACGCTCTTTTGGGACACAATGGATCGGGAAAATCTACATTGATAAAGGTTATATCCGGTTATCACCGCCCCGACAGCGGAACTGTCGAGGTAAACGGTCATGAGATTCACTATCCAACGAGTGCGTTGCTGCTAAAGGACTACGGTGTCAGTTTCATGCACCAGGACATAGGACTGGTTCCTACTCTCTCGATTCTAGAGAACCTGAGAATTGGTCGTTTGGAAACTGGAGTGTTGAAGAATATTCGCTGGAGAAGAGAGCGCAGGACCGTAAGCAGGCTGCTTTCCTCGTTTGGCTTGGATCTAAGTCCAGATACACCCGTGTCCAGATTATCTGCAGCTGAACGGACAGTAGTTGGCGTTCTGCGTGCCTTTCAGGACGTAACGGGACGGGAATCCACCGAAAATGAAGGCGGTCTGGTAATTTTGGACGAGCCAACCGCTGCATTGCCTGAGGAGGAGAAGAAGCGCCTCTTTAATGTTATCAAACAGGTTGCCGCGAGTGGTTTGGGAGTGCTTATGATAACCCACCATCTTGAGGAGCCATTGCAATTTGCAAATCGGGTGTCGGTATTGCGGGATGGAGAACTTGTTGCATCGGATGATATTTGTAATCATTCCTATGACAGCCTGGCAGAACTAGTGGTGGGCCACAGTGTTGTAAAGAGTACCAAAATCCAGGGCAGAAGTTTTTCCGATTGCGAAGAGGTCGTTACCGTTAAGGAGCTGAAAGGTCAGGTAATCAACGGAGTTTCGTTCTCGGTGATCCGTGGAGAGATACTTGGTCTTACCGGCTTGATGGGTGCAGGTCACGAAGAATTGCCGTTTCTGCTCTATGGCGCGCAAAGGCCAGTCGACGGATTCGTCTCCATTCGCGGCAAGACATTCGTTCCGGATCCGGTCAGAGCTCGGCGAAACGGACTTGCTTTTGTCTCCGGTGACCGTATTCGTGCTGGGGGTGTGCTCTCGGCTTCAGTCGCCGAAAATGTCACATTGCCCGTTCTGCGGAGTGTGGTCGGAAAGATGGGGTGGCTGCGCTCGGGGGAGGAGCAGGCGATCGTCCAATCGGTTCTAAACCGGTTCCAGATTAAACTGACATCCCCAAACTTGCCGTTTTCAGCACTTAGCGGGGGAAGCCAGCAAAAGGCTCTAATTGGCAGATGGGTTGGAAGCGGCCCGCAAATACTGTTGCTTCAAGAGCCGACGGCGGGAGTGGATATTGGAGCAAGTCAAGAAATAATTGCCATATTGCGGCAGTTTGCCAGTACCGGAGGTACGGTAATCTTTTCCTCGGAGCAGTATGAGGATGTCGCCAGCCTGAGTGACAGGGTCCTGGTATTCAGAGATGGCAGGATATCTTCTATTCTTTCCGGCACCGATGTAACTCCCGAAAATATCGTCGCTCGCAGCTACGGGAAGATCGAGGCCGGAACCGGGAGTCCTGAGCAATACCTGGGCAGATGGAATCAATTGTTTTAACGGATTAATTTCAGTTCTCGCTATGTGATATACCGGGTAATTCCGTCGTCCGCGACCTTTGATTCTGTGAGCTAACCAGATCAGGGCCTGTCTTTTCGTTTCCAAGACGGTGGTAGGATCTAGAAAAATAAAAAGGCTTAGGGGTAGGGTATGGCAGATTTGGACAGAATTGAAACTCTGGTTAGAACCGGACCAGACACCGTTATGGGCAATTATCTACGGCGGTACTGGGTTCCCGCATTGCTTGAGAGTGAACTTCCCGAGGCGGGTAGCCCTCCGGTTCGTGTGAAGATCATGAGTGAAGAGTTGATTGGGTTTCGCGATGAAAATAACCGGATTGCTCTTATCCAGGAGTGGTGTCCGCACAGGGGGGCATCCCTGTTCTTTGGCCGCAATGAGGGTGAAGGGTTGAGGTGCTCATTTCATGGCTGGATGTACGATGTTTCGGGACAATGTATAGATATGCCGTCTGAACCTGAGCAGAGCAGGTTTAGAGAGAGGATAAGCGTGATCTCTTATCCGTGTGAAGTCAGGGGCGGCATAATATGGGCATACATGGGACCCCAGGGGCAGCGGCCGCCACTGCCTGAACTGGAGTGGAGTCTCTTGCCAGAGACCCATCGCTATTGTTCGATGAGGATTCAGGAGTCCAATTATTTACAGGCTCTTGAGGGCGGGATTGATTCAAGCCACGTATCTTTTCTTCACAGAGACGACCTTGAGAAAGAGCCACTCTTCATGGCGGCCAAGGGGAATCAGTATCTTAGGGCTGATACCCACCCTAAATTTGAGGTTGTCGAGTCTTCCGGCGGGCTACTCATTGGAGCTAGACGTGAGGCGGAAGAAGGATATTATTACTGGAGGATCACTCAGTTCATCCTTCCCTGGTTTACGCTGATCCCTCCTTTCGGCGACCATGCCATGGGCGGACATGCATGGGTACCGATCGATGATGAGCACTGTCTGGTGTGGAGCATCAACTTTCACCCCTCCAGACCTCTGACTGATCATGAAATCGAGGGGATCAAGTCGGGTAGCGGGATACACGCCGCACTCGTACCGGGGACCCACAAGACTGTAGCCAATAAACAAAATGATTACTTGGTAGATCGAAAGGCACAGCGCGAAAAGCTCTCCTACAGTGGAATTTTTGGCGTTGGTATGCAGGACTCTGCGATGCAGGAAAGTATTGGTCCCATCCAGAACAGGTCCAGGGAACATCTGGGCACTTCGGATGTCGGTATCGTAATGGCCAGACGGCGTTTAGCAAAGGCTGCAATTGCTCTCCGCGATGAGAATCAAAAGCCACCGGCACTGGATGCTTCAAGTCAAAAGGTGCGGGCGGCTTCTCTCCTGCTTCCAAAAGGCCAGTCATTTGCCCAAGGCGCCGAGGAGGTTTTAGTTGCCGGTCCGGACGTTATGGTAGCGACTCTGTGATAGGTAAAGGATTAGGATCCTACCAGGCAAAAGGGAATATTCACTCCGTTGCCGGGTCCGGCGACGTCGTGTTAGTTCAGATGGGTGTTCCGGATATCCAATTAGCCCAGTGGAGTCGTGAACTCGCCGGAATGGCGGTGATAACGGCACCAAGAAATCT
>JABEUP010000184.1 GCA_013044365.1 Acidimicrobiaceae bacterium | reverse complement strand
GCGCTAATTTCAAGAACTAAGCGCATAGTGGTTCATGAGGTCCTTCCTAGGATGGCTTGTACTCTGCTGGCAAGCTCTCTTGGGCTAAACGGTTTTGTCATATAATCAGTTGCACCTGCGGCAAATCCGCGTTCAGTGTCCATCTCCATGGATTTGGCCGTTAGGAGAATAATGGGGGTGTTAGTCATATCGGGATCGTTTCTAATCTCGATTGTCACTTCAATTCCAGAGTGAAATGGCATCATGACATCAAGGATCACCAAATCCGGGTGTATCTCTTTGGCTTTTTCAATCGCGGCCTTCCCGTCAGTAACAGTTGTCACTTCATACCCAGACTGGGTCAGTTTGTAGCTGACCAATTCAAGAATGTCAGGGTCGTCGTCGGCTACGAGAATTTTTGTCACTTATAGTCCTCTTTTTTGTATGACAATCGTTGAAATTTGAAAATTCGCATTATTGGTTTTATTGAGCCAGAGTTTTAGTCTGACGGCCCATAATTTCTGCCACAACCCACCTGAATTAGTGGCGTAAATAAAAATTGCTTCATTTTGGTTTAGTATTCATATCATTAATTTGTGCCGTCACTTAAATTTGTCGGCATATATTAAGCTAACGTCTGGTCACCGACTTTTTCATTGGATTCATTCACTGTCTGGTAGGGATCTGAATCTGATATGGGAAGACGTAGGGTGAAGGTGCTCCCCTCCCCTAGTTTTGACGTCACCGTAACTGTTCCGCCGTGCTGTTCCACAATGGCTTTTACAATTACTAATCCAAGTCCAGTACCCTGTATGGCATTCGCTTGGGCAGTGGATGCCCGGTAGAATTTTGTAAACAAGTTATTCAACTCGTCATCTGCAATTCCCACCCCGCTGTCGGATATTGAAATGGCGATTCCATTTGATTCACTGAAGGCGGTCATGGAGATCGTCCCATTGTCGGGAGTGAACTTGATCGCATTGGAAAGCAGATTAAGCATTGCGCGCTCAAGAAGTTGGAAATCCGCGCAAATGTCGGGAAGTCGGTCTTTGATCTGTACCTTAAGGTCGATGTGTTTCGCGCTTAGCTGGGGCATAATGGCTTCTGTGGTACGCATCAGAAGCGGAGTTATGTGCGACCAAGTCTTGGAAAGTTTTAGTACACCAGAGTCAATCCTTGAAGTAGTCAAAATGTTTTCGATGAGATCTAAAAGTCGCTTGGAGTTTCGCTCAATTGCGTCAAACATGCCGGAATAGCTGTTCGGAATTGCTCCATCTGCAACGTCGTCCTGGAGAAGTTCCAGGTAGCCGACAATACTTGTGAGCGGGGTTCTCAGCTCATGCGAAACCGACGCCAGAAAGGCGTCTTTGGACTCGTCGAGTTTTCTCATTTTTTCTACGTTTTCCAGCTCGTCTTCATAAAGCCGGATTGCAGAAAGTGTAGCCGCTAAACCGCTGGCCATTGTTTGTGCAACTTGGATATCTCTGTCATTCCAGTTTCTGACCTTGCCTTCCATGATTGCAGTCAGAATGGCTTCAAGGCCTTGCGGGCCCATTACCGGAACTGATAGGAAAGCTCCAAGTCCTGTACTTAACGCGATTGTACGGACATCTTCGGAAAAGCGTTCATCGTTGGAGATATCATTTACGGCAACTGCCGATCCCCCATGCAAGCTTTTGATAATTTTGCTGTCCTCGCCATAAACAAGTAGCCGTTTGTCAGCCAGTATTGACGAGCCAACCGTGCCGTACATCGAAGGGTAGATATTTGACGGGGACCACTCCGAAATGACTGATCCAGGGACACCGTTCTCCATTGTTCGCACTAAGGCACGGTCAGCATGAAGGGCCGATCCGAGTCCGCTAACTGTCCGCTGGAGAGCTGATGTGACGTCGACATCACGGTATAGAGTACTGGAGAGCCCCATTCGGATCGAACGTTCCATTTCAAGACCCTCGCGCAATTGCTTTTCCTGAGCATATTGTTGTTCCAGTTCGGATGTAAGAGCCTCCTTCTCTGACGCCATACTGTTGATTGCCTTGGCAAGAAGGATTTCTTCCGAAAGCCCGGTTTCAGACGCCCTTGCACCAATTTCACCGGCTTGCAGGCGTGCCAAGATAACAGTTAAACGGCTAAGGAACACCTGCACTTTGTTGCGGATCCGATTTGTGAGATAAAGTGCCAGTACGAGTCCTCCCAGACCACTTGCAATGGTTGCCGCGGTTGAAATGGCAGAGAGAAGGTCTAGTTGCTTTAATTTTGTATCGCGATAACTGGTAAAGAGTGCATTTGTGGTGTTATAGCGGCTTGTATAAGCATTAAGGGCAGTTTGCAAATCAGGCAGTACGACCGCCGTACTTTCTGGAGTCAGCTGTGAGGATGCCAAACTAAATACGGAATTTTGGCACAGCCGAATTACATTTTGAGCCGCCGCGTTTTCTGACTGTAAAATTCCAGTGTTTTTCTCATTGGAAGTTTCCAACTGTAATGCGCTGATATAAAAGCTCGCATAATCGGTTTGTGCAGATTTGAAAGAATCGGCATATGAGCTTTGCCCGGTTCTAAGGTAGTTCCGGGCTGTTGTGTCCATTTCATATACTTCGATTAGAAGGCTTTTATTGGCGGAGATTAGAGGTTCAAGCCTCGTCAGTAGGTTGGACGTGGCAGCCTTTGAATAAAGTAGCGATGCGGTGCCCACTCCACTGGAAATAATTATTATCAACACCAGACTAAAAAAAGCAGTGCGTATCGTCCCCGAAAGCGAGTTGTTGGCCGGGCGGCCAAATAATCCCCGGGAGCTAGGTTGTGCGGACCGATGGGACTCATCGTCAGTCGGCAACTCGTCGGATCGAACTTGCTCTGCCACGGAAGTATGTTACCTTTCCTCGGTTACCACAGTTAATTAGGATTGGAGCTCGTCATTTTCAGCAGTACATCTAATTCTTTGAGTTTACGAGTTCTATTTCTGTTGGCATGAAGTGTGCGAAGGTTTGGCGTTGCCGTGGAAAATGGTTCAACGGGCTTCCTGATATTCAAGAAATGCTTCAAATGCTCTGGGACCGTAAACGGTACCAGGTCCTCCGCTTAACATTATTGCTACTCCGATTGCCTCAGCCACTTCATCTCTTTCGGCACCTTGCATCGCGAGGGCTTTGGCATGGCTTGAAATACATCCGTCGCAACGTGTGACCACTGAAATGGCCAGCGCAATCAGTTCCTTGGTTTTCTTTGACAGCACGCCTTCTGCAGTGGCTGCAGCATGAAGTTCGGCATATCCTTTGATTACCTCTGGGATTTCAGACCTGAGATCTCTTGCCGGACCGCGTAATTCTTCGGCGATTTTGTGATATTTATCAGCCATTTTGCTTCCCTTGGTAAAAGCGGGCTTTACGGCGCTGCATGTCACGTGAGTCGAAAACCCGTATTATTGATTACTTATCCTGGAATTTAGCGTATTAATTAGATTTTGAGGAATCTAATCCAAAGTTAGTCAATTTGGATTCCCATTTATCAATTTGAAATGACTCATTGAATCCGAATAGTTCACAATAATTGGAATCCCAGATCACGAACCCGCCGAACACAGGCGGCGACCACAGTGGCATCAAAACTCGTACCTGCTCTCCGTTCAATCTCAGCGAGTGCTGCTTCCACGCCGAGACCTGGACGGTAGGGGCGATGCGACGACATCGCTTCTACTACGTCGGCAACTGCAACGATTTGCGCTTCGAGAATAATCTCCGAGCCGCGCAGGCCGCTGGGATACCCGCTACCGTCGATACGTTCGTGATGTTGCAGCGCTACAAGCGCTACAGGCCACGGAAATGGTACACCCTTTAGCACGTCATACCCGGACTGCGGATGTTGTTGGATGATTGCCCGCTCCATATCGTTGAGCTGGCCAGGACGCGTTAGGATTTCCGATGGTATCGCCATCTTGCCCACGTCATGTAATTGGCCTGCTATGCGCAATCCCTCCAGTCGATCGGGGTCGAGCCCCATTTCTTCTCCTATAGCCACCGATATCTCGCCTACCCGGTGTTGATGTCCCGCCGTGTAGGGGTCGCGCTGTTCACTTAATGAGGTAGCCACACCAACTGTGGCCTGCAGTAACACCTCAACCGCCCGAAGATGCTCTTCGAGGGTGGTCTCATAATTGCGCAGAGCTGTAACATCTTCGATCAAACCGATCTGTGCCAGGCGCCCTCGGTATTCAGCGGATGCCGAGGTGACCCACAGGTGCGCTAACTGGCCATTGGCTTGCCGAACCTCAAAGACACTTTCGTGAGCAGAGTCACCGAGGCGCTCAAGACCGTTACCTTCTGCAGCCTCCGCGAACCCGCTGAGTACCGCTACTTCGGTTCCGATCAGCGCCTCTGCATTATCGAATCCGAGGATGGAAGCGGCTCTGGAATTACAATAAACGAAATTCCCGTCTTGCAGGATGTAGATGCCGGCAACGGACTGCTCGACGATGCCTCTAAAACGGGCTTCCGCAGCACGAAGTTCGTTCTCCGCTTCCTTGCGCAGCCTTTCCTCGTCGAAGGCATCGAGAGCGAAACTTATATCTCCCATCATCTCGACTAGAAGGTCATTCAGGGATTCGTCGAAAAAATCGGGATCGGTCGAATACATTGACATCGCGCCGACCGCGACGTTGCGGCGGCGGATAGGTAACACCGCTACCGAATGCCAGCCCAGGCGGGTCGCCGCATCGTTTAACCCGCTGCCATCGAATTCGATGTTGTGCATCACCAAACGGTCCTGCGAGATCGCCGTTGCCACCAAATCCTCACTATTCGCCGATGATTGGCGAACCATGCCGGTGCGCACTCTCAAATACTCATCCGCTCCGACACCCTCGCCCGCCACAGGTTCAACCAATCCTGTACTTCGATTTGTCATACCGATCCAGGTCATTGCCGCCAGGCCCATTCTTACCGGAGCAGAAGAGATCCGTTCAAACAGTTCGCCTTCGTTGCGGGAATACACAATTGCCTGGTTGCACTCACTGAGCGTGGCGTAAAGAAGTGAAAGGCGTTCCATCCTTCTTTCCAGCATCTTGCGGTCGGTAATGTCAATCAGCACACCCTGCACAACTCGACCACGTCCCGTATCGAAGCGCTGTACCACCCGGCCCTTTACCCAAAGCCAGTGCATCGTACCATCGGGCCATATTACGCGGAAGTCGTAGGCGTATTCGTCGGGT
>JABEUP010000183.1 GCA_013044365.1 Acidimicrobiaceae bacterium | reverse complement strand
TACGAGGAGACAATCGACTAAGCCATTCAGATGAAGAAGCCGAGAACTGATTTGTCGCCTGAGGTGAGCAGAGATATCACATTGTGGTCTATTGTGGCGCGGTCGCTCACGGAACTCGGCGCATCTACCCCTCCTATACAGATGGCTGAAAGACCGCCATGTATTCGTTTACCGCTAGCTTCACTGGTTGTTCGGCATTCTTAACTTCACGGGAAACGTTAGATCCTACTCCCCAGGCCAAAGTAATTCGTGTGTATTGCTTGGCAGACGCGATTATCGCATCCCCAACCTGTTGCCTGAATACATATCCGCGATGTTTGCCGCCCAACTGCCCGACAGAACCAGAACTCAAGCGCGCACCAGACTCAGTGATTGGCGAGCGTTTCTACCCCTCTAACAGGTATGCCCAGCGCTTGCGGGCTTCGGCGCGTACCTCGCGGGGAGGCACGTTGACGGCTGGAAACTTGTCGCGCCACTCCCATGGTCTGGTCGCGTCGATCAGAGCCCTGGAGCTGGTATAGTCCCCCTTCTCTTTGCGCTCAGGCGAAATAGTAGGATCAAGGGGACTGCTCCATGCGCGGTTTACAATGTCGATGGAGGTAGCCGGATCGCTCCTGGTGCAGATGGCCCACATTACCTCCTCAAGATCCGATGGGTCGATGTCCTCATCGACGACAACCGTGTAGCGTCCGACGTATGCAGCGGAACGGCTTTGCGAGGCCAGATGCAGCACCTGGCGGGCATGGCCTGGGTATCGCTGCTTTATGGACACTACCGTGAACGAGCGGGAACCACCAACCTCGTGCTGCCAGGCTCCGACAACATCAGGAACACCGAACCTGTCTAGCTCGTCTCTCAATAGAGCGGAGCGAAGCACTGCACGATAACGCGCAATCTCGTCCGGCGGTTGTGCCGGAGGCACTCCCACCAGTATCGGGTCGTTCCTGTAATACAGGGCCTCAACTTTCAGGACTGGCTCTTTGCGGCTTCCTGAACCGTAGTATCCAGTCCACTCGCCAAACGGCCCCTCCGGACGCATGTCGTCAGCGCTGGCGTAGCCTTCAACCACGATTTCGGCGTTCGCCGGTATAGGCAAGCCTGTGATCGGACCCTCAATCACATCAACCGGAGCATGCCGAACGGCTCCAGCCCATTCGTACTCGCTCACCCCAAGGGGAATCTCCGTACAAGCGGCAAGGAACTGGAGCGGATCGGCACCGAAGACCATCGCAACCGGACAGCGCTCACCACGCTCGAAGTACTTCTGCCTGTGCATACGGCCATGCTTGCCGGGGGATATGTAGTAGCCCAAGGTGTTTCTGTCATATACCATGACCCGATAGGTTCCAAGGTTGACCCAGCCGTCGTCAGGATCACGGGTTATATCAAACGACCCGGTGCCTATGTATGGACCAACGTCCAGTGGATGCCACTTTGGTGTCGGGAATATGGTCATGTCAACGGCATCACCACGGACCACATTCTCCATTATCGGACCGTCTTTTACAAACCGCGGAGGCGTGTTCTTGAGTCCGTGAATCTTCTTTCGCCAGGCATCCGAAAGTGCCACCTTTCCCAAACCAAGAGGCAATCCCAGAGTGAGGGCAACCCTATCTGTATGACCAAAGCTGTTGACCAGAACCCGAAAGTTCGGGTTGTGACCAGGAATGTTGTCGAAGATCGCGACAGGCGACTGGGCGGCGTGCTGTAGGAGATCAGCGACTTCGCCGATCTCTGGATCGATATTGGCCCCCGAGACATGACGCAACTGTCCCATTCCCTCTACCACTTGCAGCCATTCGCGCAAACCACCGGCCGCACTTAATTCTGGAATGGCGGCCGAAGCACGTTGTTCTGTCAAGGCCATGGTGATTCCCCCTTTAGCCCGGATCCCGGCTAAACGATAACTGTAGTCATATACTTTACTTAAAGGATCTGAGCAGTTCAAGCGAAAATGCGGTTTATGGAATCTAGGCTTTGGCGATAGATCGGCAGAGAGGACATTACTCACCAGGTCATTGAGGCTGCATCACTGGAAAGGAGAACGCCACAAACAAGCTGTCCAGCATCTGCTAACCTAATCATCAATCATCGAGGCATCACTCACTTGGACCAGTTGAGGGGTACCCGCCAGGACTAGAATCAAATTCGCATTTACCGAGCCGCTCTTCGCACTGCCAGTATCTGTGCAGCAATGTTCCTGAAACCGACACAGTGACAAGTAATGGGGAGGAGACAATGGCTGCTTTGTGCTCTAGGGGGTTTGTCAGTAGTGACCAGGATTGCGATCTTGGTTGTCCAATTACAGTATTGAAAAGGAGATAACTAATGGCGCACAGCGTAGATTTCAATGAACCGTCAACCGTAGGACTAGAAAGCTCTCCAGTTGCAAAGGCATTGGCTGGCCTGCGCGCCAATGAAGCACGCTACTTTATGAATAAGTACGCTCATAAATTCACGGTAACGCCTGCGAGTGAAAGCCAGTCAACGGTTAACTATGTGAACACAATACTCAAAGATGAACGCAATATTGAACTCTCAGCTAAACCATTAGAAACTTCGCATTTTCAAGTTGAAAATATCAAATGGACCTACGTATTTTACGAGGACGGTTTAGTAGTAAACGTACTTTATACCGTCGACAACTTGGGAAAGCGTGCCGTCGGTTTTAAACTCTCTGAAGGCATGGAAGTCCCCCGGGAACTAGTGGAAAAGTTTAAATTTGCCAGGCAAAAATCTAAGTTGGCCGGAATAATTCGTGGATCATTTTTCGTAATCAAAGGGGAATATTAAC
>JABEUP010000182.1 GCA_013044365.1 Acidimicrobiaceae bacterium | reverse complement strand
TTGTGGCCTCGCGCGGAGACGCCGACCAGCTATATTTCGATGGGCTTCAGCCCGGACCTGACGACGGCGACCAAGCTGGCGGTGCGCGACATGATTGATTTTCTGGTGACAGAGAAACACCTGAGCCGCGATGAGGCATACATGCTGACCAGCGTGGCGGTGGACGTGGATGTTACGCAACTGGTGGACGGGAATGTGGGGGTGCATGCGATGTGTCCGAAGGGTATTTTTTCGCCGAAAAAATAGGGCTATTTTCCTGTTGACGATCAAATCACGTGGTCGTATGCTCCTTACACATTCACAATTGCGGCAAGAACTATTTCGTGGCATAACCTATGAAGCGCAGTTGAGGAGTGGCCGGGCAGTGGGGAATCGTAGAAAGGAGTTGCTAATGCGTATTCAGCTTGTTTTGGCTCTGTTTGTTTCATTCCAGTTTGCCCTTGCACAAACTTCGCACCTGCACACCTTGGACATGATGCTGGCAGAAACCGGGTCTCAAGGAACACAAGGGACCGCTGAGAATGCCACGAGTTTTCTCCTGGATCACCTGCGCGGCCCCTTGCTGGATGCAGTGGATCGTGCCGAGATTGAACAGTACACAGCTAAAAGCGAATCCGACTATCTCTCTGGAGCGAGTCAAGGAATTCCCGAGATCAAACTTGTTGAAGCGTGTAACCAGTGGAAAGGCACAGTCGAGCTAGGTATCAAAACTGAACCGAATGCGGCCGCATTACACGACTATCGGGTGGCCATGTCTGAAGTTAGTCCTCACCTTTTTCGACGCGGTTCCAGCGGGCAGGTGTCTTATCTGGTGTCCCCGATTGAGGCTCTGTATATCGTTGATGTTTGCTTATCAGAGGGTGGTGTACCTCACGTTCAGCATGGGGAAGGTTCCGTAGATCAAGCATCCGTTCTGGCTGCTGCATCTAGTTATGGAAAAGCGCTAACCAAATATGAGAGTACTACTTCTGCCATTCAGCGGAAGCAGTTGGTTCTGCGGCTATTGAAGTCCGCTTGCCTGATGTGATAATCCCCGTCCAGCCTGAACAGGACATTGTTCAAGAGAGGTGAGAAATGACCAGAGGCTTCCAGCGACTGATTGGCAGTTCTTTTTCGATGCTGTGTGCTGGCGGAGCAAGCATGCTTATTCTATGCGGTATGTACGGAGGATGCAGCTTCTGGAATCCACCTCCGGGCAGCGGATCGTCTGCGCCAGTCACTATTCAGGGTATACAGACTCGCAACACAGAGGTTCTTTCAGGCAATGGGCAGATTGTTTCGGCCGTACCGAGGCCAAACCAGCCAGTTCTTGGAGAGTGGTCATACAACGATACAAATCCCATTGGTAATGTTACTGAATTTGGTATACCGAAAGGAACAAAATACACAGCGTATACAAATGCCACAGGAAGCTACGAAGTGGACAACTTCATACAGAACGCCAACTGGATTCTCGGCGTCAATTACATCGGTGGTTGCAATACAGATGCCATGAAATTCAAACAACTACCCGCCCCCCTCTTCTACGAACTTGCTGAATACATACCATATCAAGATGCTCCATTCAATTTTGATTGCACTAGTTATCTCGGGTCGTCGTTTGAAGATATATCACCGCAGTTTGTTTTGAATAGCTCACTGCCTTCAACCATCTCTGTGCAAGCAGATACGCCTCTATCGTTTTCTTATGGTCCGCCTCAACTCCTGGTCTACAATCGCACCGGATCGGTGGTAGCTACCGAAAATGCGTCATCGGTTGACTCAACGGGGATCAATGCAACATTTCCATATCCGGCAGGGTCGTCTGGTGCCCTCATGCCAGATATGTATGGCACTGCAATTCTCAATACAAACTCCGATGGGACACAATCTTACGCCGGTGGGGGGAGTTTTTTTTCCATTGGAGATAATGCAAACACATATCCGGAAGCATTTGGTGTCGCTGCAGCCGAGTCCACAACACGATTGACGATTTGCATCCCAATCACGCGTTATCACAGTTCCTGTAATACTTCGGTGGTGCAAAACCATTATCCGGTCGTGACGCTCGCGGGGAATTCATCTGTTAGTTGGAACGGGCACACTGTGACCACAGGTGCTCAACCGGAAGCAGTGGCGACGTACGGAACAGGAAACACCTCCACTACTCAAAACAACTGGACTGGTAGTGTCACAACTGATGTGTCGGGTACCGCCTTTGCAATTGCAGTAAACTCGGGGTCAAATTCGGTGAGCCTCCTGAACCTACTAACTCCGGGAGTAATTACCACACTCGGAGTTGGATCCACCCCTGTGGCAATAAGCCTTTCAGCCGATCAATCACTTGCATACGTCGTAAACTATAGCAGTGGAAGCATCAGTGTAGTAAGCCTGACCAATCGGAATGTGATCGGCACTTACACAATTGGGGGCAACCCAGATGCAATCGATGTGGATTATTCTGGAAACTTATGGGTTGGCGGCAACGGGTATATCGAAGAAGTGAGCGGCTCGACATACCAGATTCTGCAAACGATTTCGGTTGCCGGGACGGTGACTTCACTGGCTGTCAGCAACGCATTGGGAAAGGTGGTGGCGACGGTAGCCCCTTCGGCTGGAACCTCAGGGACATTATCCGTCCAATCATATTCCATATTAGGAGGTCAGCAATCCTATTCTCTAGGGATCGGTAGCACCACCGCTTATGCGGCCTCGTCCATTTCCGGACGTTTGGTGAATCCTGCACAACTAGGCACCGGAACGCTGGTGAGCGCAAATTACGGAAATGATATTTCGATCTCTGCATCTCCAGGAGGTTTCGTGGTGACCGAAGTATCGACTGGTGGTACCGTAATGACCGGGTCCACGCCCTATCCGATTCGCGCGATAGCAGTGGATCCGAATTATGGGCAAGTGTATCTCACAGTACCGGACAGCAATGCGGTAATTACGGTGCCACTTCCACCGGTACCAACCGGTTGAAGCTAATGCGGCTGGATTAGTGATTTGATGATCCCTGCTGCTCAGTTACCGCGTGGATTTAGTTTGGCTCAAACGAGTAGAGGCTGGAATGCGCTCAAGAGATTTACTCCTCCCGGTGATGCTTGTGATTGCCGGTTGTGGCTCACAGTCCTCGATGTCCTCGGGAGGTAACCCGCCACCGAGCTATTTGTTCCCGTCTGCGTCGACGATGCAGTTGGTAACACAGTTCGGGACGGGGACTTACGACGCGACAACGAAGCAGGGTGACACGATTTCAGGACTCGCACAGGACAGCGACGGCAATATCTATGTTGCGGGTTATACTGCCGGAAACCTTGCTGGTTCGAATGGAACTGTCGGAATCCTCAAGGGAACTCTGTATAAGTTCGATCAGAATGGGAATCAAGTCTGGGCCAGGGAGTTAACCACCGGCTCGGGCGATACATTGGCTGGAGTCGCCTTGACATCGAGCGGCGTAGAGATAGCAGGCGCTACGATGGGAGCGTACCCTGGCATGTCTAACCCATCAGGAACGAGCGAACCGTTCGTCGCAGTGTACGACAGCAATGGGAATCTGCAATGGCTAAAGCAGTATACTTCCTCCTATCCAGTGCAGGTAGAGACAATGACGTTGGACTCGAACGGCAGCCTCCTGCTCGGCGGGGAGACCGGGGACAGCGATGGCGGACAGGATCTGTGGCTGGCACGAATTGATTCCTCGGGAGCGCTTCTGTGGCAACAGACCTACGGAACCGGTGCAATCGATGTGATGCTGTCTGTATCGACTGACGCAAGTGGGAATGTCTATGCGGCTGGATCTACAGACGGAGCATTTCCGGGGGGGCCGTCCAATGCAAACGGCATGCCATTCGTTTTGAAACTGGATGGCACGAGTGGAGCGACGGTTTGGCTGCAACAGTTCAAGAATGACAGCGTTTTGTCGGCCATGTATGCCTCCGCAGTCGAAGCGACTTCGAATGGGTATCTGTATGTTTTGGGAGAGGTAGGCATATACGGCACAAATGCCGCAATCGAACTCGTTCAAATGGACCCAGGGACTGGATATGCCAATTGGAAATTCCAGTTCGGAGCCGGAGGGCAGAATTTGCCTGGCGGATCCGTAATAGTGGATGCGAGTGGGAATGTGTATGTGGCGGGTATGACCAGGGGTGCTTTGGCTTCTGGTGTGACAACAGGCGTACAAGATGTTTTTCTCGCGAAAGTGAGCGCGAGCGGGGCCGCAATTTGGGCACAGCAGATGGGGACAGGCAAGGAGGAACCGGCGTTGGGCAGTACGGGGTCAGCGCCAGTTTTTTTGACCGCAGGAGCGAACGACGTAGTTTTAGGTGGAGTGACCGCCGGTCAATTTCCGGGATTCAGCAATCCGACTCAAGCAGTGGAATTATTTCTCGCAAAGTTTGGAGAGTAAAGCATCCTCGGTGAAAATTG
>JABEUP010000181.1 GCA_013044365.1 Acidimicrobiaceae bacterium | reverse complement strand
GCGAAAGTCAGCCCTTGACAGTTCATAAAGAACCGCAAGGATGGCGAGGCGACTTCGCTGATGTACTGCATCGGACAGGCTGATTACTGATTTCGGAGTAGTTGCATCTGACATTGGTCAATCACCTTTATGTTGATCGAAGCTATTTGGGAAACCATGTTTTATTTCTTGTGGCCCATCCGGACAACTGGTTGCGACAAATGGTGATTTTCTTCGCCAGTAAAGAAGTGCCGCACCTCCAATGAGGACCAGCCCAGAAGCCAGGTAACTAATTGAGTGGGGGGGAATCCAGATATTGAGCCGTGCGAAGAACTCACTAGAGCGTCTCGAGAAAGCGATTCCGACGAAGAAACTCAGCGCTGCAATCAAGGCGAGCGTCTGGCTGCGGGCTGCAAATCCGGCAATGCAGATAATCAGCGCCACCGCCAAAAGGTGGGAAAGCTGGCTGGGAAGACCCAGTTGGTCCGAAGCCAACAGCACAAATACCCCGATTAGACCAGCAAGGAGGTAAGTAAGAGTGAAAGTCCGCAAACGACCGCTGGAGCGCTGAAAAAGTACAGATAATGAGACACTGGCAACTATGCCGATCGCCCAGAACCAGGGCGAACTACCGATGTGCCAGATAACCGGGAATCTTCCAGCAAAAGAAATTGAGACAGGACCATGAATCGGAACGCCTTGTGGCGTAAGTACAGTAATCCCAGTGCCTGAGTGGTTAATCACACATGAGATCGGTTTGGGAGTTCCGGTCATCAGCCAACAGCTCGTAATGACCTGCCTGGTGCCCAGTAGAGGGGTGCCCAGAATGGTTATGATTCCCAGCGCGGCAGGTAGTAGCCAAATCCTTTGCTGAAGAGTTCGAGCCCGCCTTCTAAGGGAAGTAATCATCGAAAGCGCATCAGCTGCTGATTCTTCACCACAGTTCCGAATAGTTGTCACAAGATCCAACTCGTTCACAACTATTAGTCTATACTACAGAGTACTCGAAGTAAATCATTGCCACTAAGATTGGAAACTAAATATAGCTGTCTCTGCAGGAGCAGACCCCCCCCTAAACAGGTCGTTTCGCCGAGCGCATATAAGCCAGTTAGCTGATACTGACTTGCCGACCAAAAACCGGGGCATGGCTCACATAGGCTAATTAACCTAGACATGGCAAAATCAGGAGGAAAGATATTGATTAGAAGGCACGCGAGAATAATAGTGATGTCCCTGGCAGTCGGGGGGACACTATCAGCATGCGGTAATTCTGCGGCAGCAGTCGGCACCAGCTCAACATGTTCGTCGACTCCAAAAGTGACTTCCCATGGTCAAGGTAGTGCTTCGGGAACACCGGATATGGCTACCGTTGTTCTTTCGGTTCAAACACAAGACAGTACTGCGGCCACTGCCCTTGGCCAAAACTCTGCTGATACAAATGGTCTGCTCAAAACACTCTTTGCGAACGGAATCTCGAAAAGTGATGTTCAAACTTCCGGTCTTTCTCTTCACGGAATTTATGGAGGCCCAACTCCAGCAATCACTGCGTATCAGGTCGCAAATACAGTCACCGTACAAATCCACAGCGTTAGTTCAACAGGAACTATAATTGACTCGGCAGCGAAAGCAGCAGGGAACTCAATCCGAATCAATCAGATTACATTTTCTGTCCAAGATCCCTCAGCTCTATATGACCAGGCAAGAGCTGCAGCAGTAAGCCAGGCGGCAACGGAAGCGGGTGCGATGGCCAATGCTGCCGGCAAGCATCTCGGAGCGCTATGCTCAATCAATGACTCTGCTCCGTCATCGGTATCGCTGAACACTTCGAGCTACAATACCGCAGTAGGAATACCTTCTCCGGTTCCAGTCCAATCAGGGTCCCAAAAAGTGAAGGCTACTGTGACTGCGGTATATCAGCTCCAGCCCTGATCCGGAGTCCGGAGGTAGCAATTCTAACCTCAAGATGCTCGTTAGGTTAGAATTGGCTTATTGGCAACTTTGATAATCTAAACCTGCTAATTCGCATTTTCAGAGAGAGCTGCATGAAGCGGCAAAACCGGCCAGAATCTTTAGCACTTTTTCGACCCACATTGAGGAAATCACCGCATGGGTGGTCCTTAGCAATCCCACTGGCGATCATTGGCGGAATGGCACTCGGAGCATGCACCAACTCGGCTGCACTGCTAGAACAATCTCCTACTACCGCTACAGGGAAAACCTTGCCAACCACTATGGCAGGGTATTGCCACTCCCGGGATTTGAAGGTTTCTTTTGTTAGCACCTCAGCTGCTACAGGTCTGGTCGGTGGGCGCTTCAACGTTATAAATACCTCAAACCAGCCGTGTTCGATTGAAGGATATCCGTCAATACTTGCTTTTGGTTCAAGGGGAAGCGCAGTATACCTGGACGTCAAGGACGGCGGCGTTTCTCCCCTTGGATCGGCATATGACGGCAAGCCTAAACTTCTACTCTTGCTTCCCAAAAGATATGCCCTGATTCTCGCTGAGTGGAGCGACGTAGGCACGTACTCTGGCTCATGTCCTAACATCGCAAAACTATTCTTTAGATTGCCAGGGATTGGCTCAAATTTACCCGTGAACGTGGCTTCGGCAAAATCAGGTGATTCGACATTCAGTCCCTGCCTAGGAAAGGTTTTTGTTTCACCTATTGAGTTTCTTGGCCCTTACAAATGACTTCGGTTGAAGGGGAACTTTCAAACACTGGCCGAAGTTGTAACTTGATAAGAAGTCCACGTTTGCGCCTGCGAATAGTAAGTCCTCCACGAAGGTTCCATATCGAGTTGGGCCGACCTTGCGAGGCAAGGCTGTGTGCGACTGATAGGCGATAGCATCGTAATTTGCCTCAACTTATTTCGTAGCCGTTAGATAGCGCGGATCAGCCGCGAGGGCACGATCCCATATCGGAGACAGGAGCACTACTTATCAGTGCGTTCGCCCCTGACTTTGGTGCTGGGGTCTGCACCGGCTTTACGGATCGGTTGCCGGCAATTAGTGCTGAATCCACTCCGGGCTGAGTCACGTACCACTTCATGTTTTTTAGATCGAACGAAAAAGATCCGCAATCGGTGACAGTGAGAATCTTGGAGGCATCGATGGTTTGCAGGTCCATTCGTCCCGCGGAGGGGTAAGGCGGATAGGAGACTGTGAAACGGTCAAAATCATGTTGTGAGATCGGGCTTTTACATGTCGTATCAGTGGCGCTGCATGTCTCAATGGCAACCATTGCACCCCCTGCAGTGGGTGGTGGCGGGATTGATGCCGGGTTAGTCTGCATTCCATCACCCACCACAATCCACTGGTGAGTGCTTATCAAACCAATACAAGATATGGAGCCAAATTGCTTTCCCATTAGGGCCAACTGCGTCTTTGAGAAGAACCTCATTCCACAGCTCGTCTCGTTTTGTCCTAACGACACAACGGTATCTTTTGGGGAGGCCGGATTAGAGGATGAT
>JABEUP010000024.1 GCA_013044365.1 Acidimicrobiaceae bacterium | reverse complement strand
GTACAACTATTGATGCAGTGAATTGTGTCGGATTCACCCAATTCAGAGATACCCCTTGGTAGTGCAGACCAGCTTTACAACCATCCCAACAAAGCTGAGCCAGCCCTATTTTTTTTTGCAGAGGCGCCTTTAACTCGCCGGTTACCGTCAGTACCGTTCCGGGCACTCCTGAGGGCGGAGACAACCTTAGTTGGACAGCTGGCCCGTCATTAGCGCCCGTTGGTGCTTGAAGTTGATTTGCTGCCGCGGCACCCTTGGGTAATCCAAATGATTCGATACCAACTGAGTAATCCCCAGGACTAAGGTCACCGACTCTTATACATGCATTGATGGTCCCGTTCATTGATTGGGAAATCACCTGGGATGGCACAGGCGAGTTTGCGTTACTCGCACAACCTGCCCCGGCAAATGAAGTTTGCTGGGCAACATACGTATTGGAGATAGCTGAAGTAGTGCCAGAATTAAGACTTTCGCCGGAATCGGATAACAATCCGCAGCCGGCTAATACCAATGCCGATAAAAAAACTAAAACTGTGAATCTATACCCAATTCGCCCGAACTTCACTCGATGCACTTTAGCACTCCAGCAAATTGCCAACCGCATCAGCGAACTGGGAAATCCCCCAAATTCTCAACAAGCCAACCAGCGGAATTCACCGGAATAGTTAGCCCTTGGGTACTTTTGGTTCACTTTAGTCCGCCAGGGAACCGGCACCTCTCCATCTCCTCAATGCCACCGCCGACCAAATGAGCTCGATAACTCCGAATGGCCAGACCCCGGTTAAAAACCCGTACAGACTGCTCAACAGGCAGCAAACGGAAAAGACCAAGACGAAGGCACGATGGCGGTTCTCTAATGCATAGGCCAACATCATCAAGGTGAGTACCGAAATGCCATATAGCGTTAGCATGAATCCTTCAGTGTGCGAACCTTCCCGGACTGACCATCAATATAATTTGACTCCCGAAGAGCTACGATCCAGTAGAGCCTTGGGCATATCAAAAGTTGAATTTCCACTTGGTGCTTCTTCCAACGGGTCCGGACGCTTGACTTCACCTTAACAAGTTACTAGTTGACATCGGTGGTTCAACGGCAGAAAATAATTCGCACAACCCGTACCGATGAGATCCAAGTTATGCGAATTGCCAAACCCCAGGTGCCAACCGGTTATTAGCTGAGCCCATAACTCCTTCGTCTGAGAAATATTCAAAGATTCGGTGTATTATCGAGGCATTCAACCACGTTTTTGGAGTCTCGAACCCAACTATTATCATTTTCTTTTGGAGGATCAGATCTATGCCTAAAATTCTCAGCAATGAGATCATCGAGCAGGTGCTTACAATGCCGGCCTGCATCGATGTCATGGAAGAGGCCTACGTGGCCTGGGCAAATGACCAAGCCATAACCAGAACAAGATCTGACACTTACATGCCTGTGGGAAACAGCACTTACTACGTGTTAAAAACTATGGATGGCATTCTGGGAACCAGAGGGATTGGTTCTATCCGCCTCAACTCTGATCTTATTCAATGGTCGGTCAAAGACGGAGTCACCAAAAAGACAAAACTGCGTTCGGCCCAAGGCGGGAGATACAACGGGATGGTGCTGCTATTTGACACCCATACCGGCGAGATCAAGGCCATGTTTCCGGATGGCTTCATCCAGAAGCTGCGCGTAGCGGCAACAGGTGCGCTGAGCGTCAAATACATGGCCAGAAAAGACGCCGACGTTTTAGGGCTTATAGGAACCGGATGGCAGGCGACGGGAGCTATCGAAGCTGTGAATACTGTCAGACCTCTGAAACAGGTGAAGGTATACAGCACCAATCCGAAGCACCGCCAGGAATTTGCGGACACCTACTTAAAGAAATTGGGCATCCCGGTTCTAGCGGTAGATTCAGCCAGGGAGGCAGTTAGGGGCGCTTCGATCGTATCGACAGCTACGAATTCCCTTAATCGGGTGATAGAAGGTGATTGGTTGGAACCGGGTTGCCATGTTTACTGCGTGAAGTACTCAGAACTTGGAGACGGCGTGCGGAGCAAGGCTGACTGGTTGGCAGTTAATGTCCACTATGCAACCCCGGAAAACCACATACCCGGAATTGGACGCGTCTCTGCAACTGACCCCATTGACCTTTTAGAGCAGGGTTTCGAAAAGGAGGCCCTATCCGAGCCAGAGGACGAATGGGCCAAAACATTTCCAGAGTTGCACGAAATCGTAAATGGCTCAGTCGTCGGCCGGCACAATGACGACGAGATTACTCTGTTTGTAAACAACAATGGAATTGGTCTTCAATTCTCAGCCGCTGGAGCCGCTGCCCTTCAGCTAGCCGAAGAGCAGAACCTGGGAATCGACATTCCCATTGACTGGTTTGTTCAGACTGTTCATCCTTAGAACTATGCCTACCTGAATTTTCCCAAGGCACAATTGAGACACTGTCTCAAATTCCATGAATCCGGAATAGCCGATCGCTTGATTTGGACCTAGTTATAGATCAAACTGTGTCATACCAGTGAAACATGTCGTCGTTGGCAAAATAGGTTTTGAAGGGGAAATGACAATGACTGAACCAAGAATCCTTGTAGATCCCTACCTGGACTGGGCACATAACGAAGGGATCCCTGTCCATGAAGGGTTTGGCTTTGACCTGCTCCATCTGGATGTCAAGCCGTGGTCCAGGTTGGGAGCTAGCGGGGCGATTGCCCTGGTTGCCGGGCGTGGAGACTTCTTGGATACCTATGTGCTCGAAATACCAGCCGGAGGATCGACTGAACCGCAAAGGCACTTGTTCGAAGAAGTAATCTATGTGCTCGACGGACACGGAAGCACAACCATACAGGGCCCGGGCAAGGTGCATCATTCGTTCGAATGGGGGCCGAAAAGCCTCTTCGCAATTCCCCTAAATTCCAGTTACAGGCATTTCAACACCAGTGGCAGTAAGTCTGTCCGTCTTGTATCGACAACAAATCTGCCGATGGTAATGAAAATGTTCCGCAATATGGAGTTCATTTTCAGTAACCCTTTTGAATTCACGGAACGCATTGGCGATCCCAGATATTTCGAAGGAGAGGGAGACTTTATTGACGTTAGACCGGGACGTCACATGTGGGAAACAAACTTCGTGCCGGATCTCAGCGTATTTGAGCTGCGTCAGTGGAAAGAAAGAGGTGCTGGGGGATCCTCAATGATGTTTGCAATGGCTGATGAAACCATGCATGTCCACTGCTCTGAGATGCCGGTAGGAACCTACAAAAAGGCGCACAGACATGGAGCTGACTTCCATATCTTCCCTGTCACCGGACACGGTTATTCGCTTTTCTGGTATGCGGCCGACCAAGAATTCGTCCGTTTCGATTGGAAACACGGGAGTCTTTATGCTCCCGATGATCTGCAGTTTCACCAGCACTTCAACACGAGTCCCGAACCCGCCCGTTACCTTGCCGTGGCATTTGGAGGACTTCGTTACCCCTTTAGCGAGGACAAGCGCAAGCAGTACTTAGGCATGGACGTCAGCATCAAAGATGGTGGCCGTCAGATCGAGTACGAGGATCAAAATCCCAAGATTCACAAACTTTACCTTGAAGCGCTGCGAGAGACGGAAATCAAGCCAAACATGGCCGATATCAATGTCGGCGGGTAACAAGACAAGCGCAATCCAGGCATTTATTAAATTGGTGCGTTTTCGTAGCTTCATTCTGCCGGGACCCGACATTTGGCAACCGGAAGATAGTACTTTGATACAGGTAACCAATTTTCGGGGAAACCAGCTCTTGGCGCAGTAGGTCCAAAGCGGCTCACTTGATAATCTAGAAATCAATATTGCAGGAACTTAGGGGTAGCTAATAAATCGGCGGTTTCAATTTGCCGACTTCGACGAGCAAAAGGCTGCGGCGCGGGGGGCCATGGGCGAAATACGCTTCACAGATACCACTTTCAGGGATGGCCATGCCAGCTTGTGGGCAGAGGGTATGCGAACTGGAATGATGCTTGCCGTGGCCAAAGATTTAGACGAGGCGGGATTCACGGCAGTCGAAGTCATAGGTGCCAGTCACTTTAAAAAGTGCATCAGGGAACTTCACGAGGATCCTTGGGAGCGAATACGGCTCGCGTCAAAAGCGCTTTCAAATACCCGTCTGGCAGCTATGAGCGGATCAAGTGCCCCAGCCACCTTCGGCATAGCTCCCTATTCGATCATGAAACTCCATCTCGACCGATTGGCTGCAAACGGCATACAACGGGTACATATAATGCATGCCTCAAATGATATGGGCGGCCGCATTATTCCCGCAGTCCGATTTGCCCATGAGGCCGGGTTGGAAGTCGTGGTGGCGCTTGTCTTTACTGAGTCGCCGCGGCATACAAATGAGTATTACGCCCAAAAGGCCAAAGAAGCGCTCGCAATTGGTGCTGACCTGGTCTACCTCAAGGATCCGGGTGGATTAATGACACCCGATCGAGCAAAAACAATCGTTCCGGCAATCCTTGGCGCGCTTCAAGGTTTACCTCTCGAGTACCACACCCACTGCACCACAGGTCTTGGACCCGTGTCGGTAATAGCTGCCGTGGAAGCCGGTGTTACAACTGTTCACACGGCAGTACCGCCCCTTGCCAATGGTTCTTCCCAACCGTCAGTGTTCAATATTGCCGGCAATTTGCGTGCTCTCGGCTATGAGACACTGATCGAAGAGGAGCCGCTCAAAAGGGCCTCCGAGGTTCTGCACCGAATTGCGCTTCAGGAGAAGCTTCCTCTAGGCCGTCCGCTGGAATATGACTGCAACCAATACGTGCACCAGGTACCGGGCGG
Organism: Acidimicrobiaceae bacterium; assembly: GCA_013044365.1. GTDB lineage: Bacteria > Actinomycetota > Acidimicrobiia > Acidimicrobiales > Acidimicrobiaceae > SCQM01. The sequence continues at coordinate 4,774 of JABEUP010000024.1, read as the reverse complement.
AGTAATATCCAATCTTCGTCATCAGCTCAGGAAAATGAATATGGAGCAGCGTTTACCGGCGGTGCTGGAAGAGAGCATCCGGGTAAGACGGGATCTGGGTTACCCAATCATGGTCACGCCATATTCACAATTTGTCGTCAGCCAGGCAACGATAAATGTCTTCTCAGGGGAACGGTATAAAGTTGTTACCGACGAACTGATCAAATACGTGCTTGGCTTCTATGGCGAAGAAGCGAGCGGCGGAGTCAGCAACGAAGCCAGAGCCATCATTTTGGATAGGCCAAGGGCAGACAGTCTGGCCGAAATCCAATACCCGGAACCCACCTTGGAGGAAGTAAGGGAATCCTTCGGAGGTAGCGGTATTTCCGATGACGAATTGTTGCTCAGGTTTGCGGTCGGCGGAGAAGGGGACGTCAACGCCATGAGGGAGGCCGGGCCATTCAGGGATTACTCTACCGACGGACGTCCGCTCCTTGAACTAGTGAAAACTTTGGTCAAGCGCAAAGATCTGCGCCACGTCACGATCCAGCAGCCAGGACTGTCTCTTATCCTTGAAGGCAGAGCTATTGGGGACTACGCACCGTGACCGAGCCCGCATCTTTTTTCGATCCGCAACGCAAGATAAGTACCGACCTCAGTGGTAGGTATGACATACACAGAGAAAGGTCAGATTCATTGCCCTACCGCGACAGAAGATGTTATGAGTAAAACCAGAATCTATGCGACATCCACGGAAGCACTGGCGGACATAAACGATGGTGCCACGATCATGTGCGGCGGATTCGGTGGAGCCGGGTATCCTCACAATCTGATATCCGGCCTGGCGGACAGAAAGGTAAAAGGCCTTACTGTGGTTGCCAATAACGCCGGGCACGAAGCCTTGTTCGCATACGGTGGCGTGAGAAAGGTGGTCTGCTCGTATCCTTTGGGACCAACCTCTAAAGGATTCCTGGAAGTCCTTGACCGCGGGGAGGCAGAGCTTGAGCTGGAACCGCAAGGTACTCTCGTGGAAAGGATCCGGACCGCCGGCGCTGGACTCGGTGGATTTCTAACTCAGGTCGGACTTGGCACGGAACTTGTTGCCGGTAAGCCATTGATTGACCTTGATGGCAAGCAGTATGCGGTATGCAAACCCATCATGGCTGATTTTGCACTCATAAAGGCATGGAAAGCCGATCAAGCGGGAAATCTTATCTACCGTCATGCGGCACGTAATTTCAATTCAGTTATGGCGATGGCTGCACCAATTGTAATCGTCGAGGTATCTGAAATAATTGACGGGTATCTGGATCCCGATTCGATACACACTTCAGGGGCATTTGTAGACAGACTGGTGGAGGTAGGAAAATGAGCAGCATGAAGACGCAATTGGCTAGCTCTTCTCAAATCGATTACAGCCAAATCGAAATAGTTGATGTTCATGCCCACGTGCATACCGGGGACCGCAAAACGCAGGCTCAGGACCGTAATGAGGATGCTAAACGTCTTTTTGGAACCCCGAAAGAAGCTCCCAAAGAGATCTCCGATGTCTACAAAGACCTAAACGGGATCGCGGTGATCTTCGATGTCGACGCCGAGACTACCACCGGGCTAAAGATTTCCAACGATGAGGTGGCGATTCTCGCTAACCAATCTCAGGGTCGGCTGATTGGCTTTGGGTCAGTGGACCCCAGAAAAGGCGACGCGGCGCTCACTGAAATTGAACGCTGCAAGAGCCTCGGGATGACCGGAATGAAATTCCAACCAATAACGCAACGCTTCTCGCCAGGTAAAAAGCGATACTACCCTCTTTGGGAACTTTGCGAGAGCTTGGGATTGATCGTCATCTTTCACACCGGCATCACAGCCATTGGCAATGGCTCGCCTGGTGGCAGAGGCCTGCAACTCAAATACGGCAGGCCGTTTCCAGCAATGGACGACATTGCGGCGGAATTTCGCGATCTCACAATCATTGCTGCGCATCCCGGATGGCCATGGCATGAGGAACTCGTCGCAGTGGCGCGCCATAAGGGTAACGTATACATTGACCTCTCCGGTTGGTCACCCAAATACTTTCCGGAAACCACCATACGCTATATGAACAGCGTCATTCCGGAAAAGTTTCTCTTCGGCTCAGATTTTCCCTTATTCCCTCCCCGACGGTGGCTAGACGAGTTCGGACAACTAAATCTGAAGGATGAGGTACGGTCCAAGGTTCTCCGTGACAATGCCCTGCGGATACTGGGCCTGGCAAAGTGAAAGACGGTACTGATTTCAATTTGTGGTCGATGAAGGAAGTGGGCGCCAAGGTCGCACACGACGTTCAGGACAGCTGGATGATAAATGTGGGCGTTGGTTTGCCGCAGGTTGCGGTTGAACCACTAACTAATCGTGGCGTAACGCTGCATAGCGAAAATGGAATCGTTGGACTTGGCCCTTCTCCGGCGCCGGGTCTGGAGGATCCCGAGGTTATCGATGCCGGAAAAGGATTCGCGACGATAGTAGCCGGTGGATCATTCATCGACAGCGCTACTTCGTTCGTGTTAATTCGCGGTGGACGCCTTGATCTCGCTTTGATGGGTGCGTACGAGGTCAGCATCGCCGGGGATCTGGCTAACTGGCGCCTGAGCGGTAAGAAGATAGCCGGAATAGGAGGTGCGGCTGATCTGGCACATGGAGCCCGGCGGGTTTGGATAATAACCAGCCTATTTGCAAACGACGGAGCATCAAAACTTGTAGCTCACTGCCGGCATCCGCTCACAGCGTCCGGTGTTGTGAAAAGGGTCTACACCGAATACGGCATCTTTGAGCCTTCGGGAGACGCTTTTACCGTAATCGAGCTCGCTCGCGGAGTTATCGCCTCCGATTTAATCGAAGTTGGAGTCCCGCTAAGCAAAATCTGAGTTATTACTTTACCGCTCTTATTCCGATCCGTCATCCCGTGAGCCGGCTAGCTATTCGTCCCAGTCCCTAACTTCACTTCCCTATGGTGGCCGGTCACTATGGCTCCGGACAGATATTTCGTATTACCTTTAGATGTGGTCGACCAAATGCGCATAGCCATTTTGAAATTCGACTGCCACCAGTGCTTTGGTAATTAGTGATAGCTGGTTCCTGGTATAGGAATTCACATCGAACATGGCGCTCAGATACCAGTGCTTAAGTGCCCACATATGGGCCATCATTGTGAGCGTTGCTGAAACAACCGCCGGATCAACCGGGACAAACTTTCCTGTTCTCACGCCGTCCCGAATACAGTCGGAGAAATATGAATTGGTTTCGACTTCTAATTGCATGAGTCTTTCACGGCCCACTCGAGACATGCTCTTGCTCTCCTGATAGGCCAATAAAGCACCTGTCCGATGGGAATCAACAACCAAACAGTAGGCACTGAAACCTGCGGCAAGACGCTCCACCGGATCCTCGATACCCTCCATTGCCGCAGGAACCTCCCTGCGGTATGACTCAATGATGTCATTGACCACCAGCAGAAGTATGTCTTCTTTGGTATTGACATATTGATAAATTGTGCCTACGCTAACTCCGGCCTCTCTGGCCAGGTCAGTGATCAACATCTTCTGAAAACCCTGTTCAGATAGGAGCTTGGTGGCAGCAGAGAGAATCTGCCCCAACCGCCATTCAATGCGAGCCGCTCGCACCGCCTCCATGCCTTCAAGATTCCCAATGGGTCCGTCTGACTGGGTCATGCAAAACACCACCTCGAAACCGCCCTCGTGCCCGCGACATCAAGTCCACAAATCATTCCGCGTAGTTCATCCATCAATTTATTTTCCGCGTTCCACCAAATTAGTTGTCCCTGCCTGCATCTGCACCTCTCCATCCGTGTTGTCCAGCCAAAACCAGTTTTACCCGCCGGCAAATATTTTTGGCCCAGTGCCAAGCCAACGAAGCAGCGGCTCCCTCACCGCGAAAGCATCTCGTCCGCTATATCCAGGATCTGATTAGTACCCAGCATTAACTGTGTCATCTTCGCATCGCGCATTAACCGCTCTACTGGATAATCCTTGACAAATCCGTAACCCCCAAAGAGCTGAACGGTATCTATCGCCACATCTACCGCAACCTTCGTTGCGAACCATTTAGCGCCACAATCGGCAGCGATTCTGTCCCGATCCGCCCATACCGGTACAATTGCACCCAGTTTGTCCGCGGCCGCAAAAGTAAGTTGCCGCGCCGCCGCAAGATTCAAGGCCATCGTTGCGAGAATTATTCTGGTGCTCTCAAAATCACTTATGGGCACTCCGAACTGGTAACGCTCGCTCACATAACGCCGTGCATGACCAAGAGAAGCGGATGCTAAACCATTTGCTTGAGCCGCCGTTGCAACCTGGCCAACTGAACGGAGCCGTTGCAGCGGTTCGGATACATCGAAGCCGCTGGCGATGATCTGGTCTTTTTTTATGTTCGCGCTTTGCAACGATACCGTCCGCAAAAAAGTCCCGCGCAGACCGAGATCCGACTCAAGAGGGCCAATTTCAACCAATCCATTTTGTGGGGTTGACAAATCGATGACAACAAGATGCGATTCGGATTGTGCCTTCGCCCGGGCAACCAGCATAAGTTTGGCCCCGACTTCGAAGCATGGAACCCAGTGAAGTTTGCCGCTGAGAACAAGGCCATCGGAATCAGGCGTTGCAGTTAATTCACCCTGATCTTCCCATGCCTCCGCGGACCATACCAAAATCACCTCCCCTTTAGCAACGTGGGGCAACAGTTCCGATTTGAGCCTCTCATTTTTACTCGCAACCAGTGCCGCAATGCCCGCCAAATTCAT